>JAOUDU010000563.1 GCA_029859085.1 Gammaproteobacteria bacterium
CTGAGCTTGTGCTCGATATCCCTGAGATCAATCTCCAGCCGCTCCGCCTGATCGGCGATAGCCATGTTACTCTGGCGGGTCCGCTCGATCTCGCTGCTGAGCTCGCTGAAGGATGCACTGAGTCGTACGTTGTCGTCTGCCAGCTGCTGCACCAACTGGTGCTTGCCCTGGGCACTGGCCACCACTTTTTCCGCTTCCACCTGTGCCTGGGAGGCCTCCCCCTGGCGCAGCGCCCCGGCCCTGCGGTCCAGCGACTGCAGGGAGCGTTCCAGCTCACTGATGTCATGGCCGACCTGGTCCTGTTGCGCTGCGAGTAACTGCAAACGCATCGGCTGGCTCAGCAGCTCCTCGTCCAGCGCGGCTTTTTCCGCGACCGCACTCGCCCTCTGCGCTTCGGCCAGCCAGCGGCTGGCTTCAGCATTGCTGCCCGCCTCCACGGTTGCGGGCAGCAACGCAAGCTGTGACTGCAACTTTGGCAACAGTTTGCCCAGCTCCGCCAGCCGCGCGCGGATCTCAACCGCCCGCTCCGGCATGCCGGCAACAGACGCCCTGATTTCGGCCAGCCGGTTTCTGCGAGCGCTGAGATCCGCGCCGCGCACCTGCATTGTCTGTTCGATATCCGCCAGCGATGCGCTGTCAGTTTCTCCCCAGGCCCCGTCGGATCCCAACTCGCGCTCCGCCAGCCCAGCCTCTATTGCGGCCGCCCTTTGTGCGGCGCCGGCACGGGCCTGGGCAAAGGATTCGCGCGCTGCCCCGAACTGCAGCGCGGCCGTCAGCGCCGCCCGCGTTTCCCCGTAAAGACGCAGCAGGTTGGCCCGCCTGGGGTCGTCCTCGGCGAGGCTCGCGGTCGCATCCGCCACCGCGGCTTCCACCTGCGCGGCGGAAACGATGGGCCCTGTGTCCTGCCCCCAGGCGGCAGCAGCGAGCAACAGCAGTGGTAACAGTAGCGGCAACAGCCGCGCTCTCAACATGGATTTCTTCTCGCCATCAGACCCAGCCAGCCCCGTCCTGTCCCGGTAAAAGTACCGCGACACTCTAACCTGCTTCCACAAATGTGGCCAGCGCCCGCCCCGCTGGCGTAGAATGCGCGACCCCATCAAACAGCCGGTTCCCATGCCACTATTGCGACTAGACAAGGCCAGCCTGCACTATGGCACGCAGGTACTGCTCGACGAGGTCGACCTGGTCATTACCCGGGGCGACAAGCTCGGCCTGCTGGGGCGCAACGGCACCGGCAAGACCACGTTATTGAAGGTACTCGCCGGCGAGCTCGCCCCCGACAGCGGAGAGCGCTGGCTGCGCCCCGGCGTAAAACTTGCCCGACTGGAACAGACCCTGCCCGAGGGCGATGAGCTGACCGTCTTCGACGTGATTGCCTCCGGCCTGTCCCAGGCCGGGGAATTGGTCGCCGAGTACCACCGCCTGGTACATGATGCCGATACCGACCTCGACGCCCTCGCCCGGGTACAGCAGCGGCTGGAGAGCGTGGACGGCTGGACCCTGCAGCAGCGGGTGGACACCACCATCAGCCAGTTGCAGCTCCCGGCGGACGCCACCATGGGTGAACTGTCCGGCGGCTGGCGCCGCCGGGTTGCGCTGGGCCAGGCGCTGGTGGGCGACCCTGACATCCTGCTGCTGGACGAACCCACCAACCACCTCGACATCCCCGCCATCAACTGGCTGGAAGAGCAGCTGCGCAGCTTTCGCGGTTCCCTGATCCTGATCACCCACGACCGGCGTTTCCTGCAGAACGTGGCCAACAGTATCGCCGAGCTGGATCGCGGCCACCTCACGGTGTGGCGCGGTGATTACCAGGGTTTCCTGCAGCACCGGGAGCACCAGCTGCAGGCGGAGGAGCGCGCCAACGAACTGTTCGACAAACGGCTGGCGCAGGAGGAGGTATGGATCCGCCAGGGCATCAAGGCCCGCCGCACCCGCAACGAGGGCAGGGTGCGGGCGCTGGAGGCCATGCGCAGCGAACGCTCCCGGCGCCGGGAGCGCCAGGGCAGGGCCGACTTTGCGGTAGAGGACGCCGGCCAGTCGGGCAAGATCGTGGTTGAGCTGCAGCACGTCAGCCAGGCCTTCGGCGGGCGCACCATCATCCGGGACTTCTCCACCATCATCCAGCGCGGCGACCGGATTGGCATCGTCGGCGCCAACGGTGCCGGCAAGTCCACCCTGGTGAAAATCCTGCTGGGGGAATTGCAGCCTGACAGCGGCGTGGTCAAGCGCGGCAGCAAGCTCGAGGTAGCCTACTCGGACCAGCTGCGCGGCCAGCTGGACCCGGAAAAAAACCTGATTGACAACGTCTGCGGTGGGCAGGAATTCATCGAGATCAACGGCAAGCGGCGCCACGCAATATCCTACCTCGGGGATTTCCTGTTCAGCCCCGAGCGGGTGCGCACCCCGGTCAAGGCCCTCTCCGGCGGGGAGCAGAATCGCGCCGTGCTGGCGCGGCTGTTCAGCAAGCCCGCCAACCTGCTGGTGCTGGACGAACCGACCAACGACCTCGATATCGAAACCCTGGAGCTGCTGGAAGAAATCCTGCTCACGTTCGACGGCACCGTGCTGCTGGTGAGCCACGACCGCGAGTTCATGGATAACGTGGTGACGAGCCTGCTGGTGGTGGAGGGCAACGGTATGGTGAGCGAGCACGCCGGTGGCTACAGCGACTGGCTTGCCCGCGGGGGGCGGCTGGTGGAAACCGGCGGCCAGGGCGACAAAGGCAGCGCACAAGCCGCAGCACCCGCGCCCTCACCAGCAGCCGCAGCCGCTGTCGCGGGTGCGCCGAAAAAACAGAAGTTGTCCTACAAGGACCAGCGG
>JAOUDU010000564.1 GCA_029859085.1 Gammaproteobacteria bacterium
ATTTGCCGCGGTAGGCCTCGGCGTTGCCCGGGTCGATCTGCTGCAGGCGCTGCGCGACTACCCGGGCCACCAGCGCGATGTTGCGCGGGTCGGTCTGGATATGCGGGTTGCCCTGGGCATGCAGGTCGCCCTGGGCCCGGTCCAGCACCGCCGGTACATCCAGCCTTTTGACATACTGGCTGGCCGCCAGGTGGCCCGGCTGGCCCGGTTGGATTTTCGGGTTGTTGCCCTTGCGCAGCAGCACGGGCAGCCAGCCGTCCTCAAGCCCCGAGCCGGAGCAGATCAGCAGGTCCGCCTTGCGAATCCCCGCTATCAGGCTGGGCCTGGCCTGGATGTAATGGGGGTCCTGCAGCGCATTGGTGGCGGATATCGTCTCGACGTTTGCGCCGCCGATCTCCCCGGCCAGGGCCGCCCATTCGGGTTCGCAGGCAAACACCTGTACGCCGGCCTGGGCCCGGGCGGTGGCCAGCAGGACGAGGGTGCAGCAGATTTTCAGAACAGCCTGGTAGTTCATGTCGTCGTCCTAGAATTCGTGGGCGCCGTGGGCGCCGATACTCATGATGTACTGGAGAGTGAGCTGGTTGTTGTTCTCGAGGCCGGACTCGTCGCGCTCGAACTGCAGGCGGATACGGGAAAACTCGCTGTGGGAGTAATCGAACATCAGGCTGTAGCGCAGGGGGTCATCCCCGAGAGGCTCCAGTGCGCTGCCGGCAAATTGCGGGCCGGGATTGTCCAGGTTCAGCCCGTCGACCCGCACCCCCATCGGCCAACCCGGCTGCCACTGGTATATCAGCTGGGCGTACCAGCCCGAACTGTCCGCATCGACCGGCTCCGGCCCATCGATGCCTGACAACAGGTAGTCGCCGTTCTCGTTGCGCCACAGGTATTCCGTCTGGAAGATGAGGTTGCGCTCGCGATTGTTGCCGTTGGGCGCCCATTTCCAGACAAAATCGGCAATATAGATTTGCGTGGTGCCGTCGAAGGCCAGCGGATCGTCCTCGCTGCCGGAATCGCGGTGCCGGGCATCCGCGTTCAGCCACGACAGGCCCGCGGTCCAGCTGTTGCTGATACCGACATCGCCACCGATATGGCCGAACAGGCTCTGGGTGCCCTTGCCACTGTGGGCATCCCCCGCGGCGGGATAGCTGGCGCCGCGGAAGACCTCCGCCCCGAGCTCCAGGTAGAGATCGGTCGGCGCCAGCCAGCGCAGCTGGATGCCATCGTCGCCGTACTGGGTATCGAGGAGCGCGCTGTAGGGCAGGGCCTGGTCGACGAAGTCCCAGCTGTGGGGGTGCTTGTCGTTGAGGTAACCGATCGATGAGTAAAAGCGGCCGAAGCGCAGGGTAGTGCTGGCGGGCAGGCTCAGGGTATCGAGAAAAGCCTCTTCCAGGCTGGTGCTGAAATCGTTGTCCTCCTGCTCCACCGCCATCGTCACGCGACCGTAGAACCAGTCATCGACATTGGCAGTGAAGATGAACTCGCTCTCGCCGATACTGAAGCCCTCATCCGCCAGCCCCCCGCCTGAGGGCAGGCCGGGGATGTAATAGTCCTCGGGACTTTTGTCGTAACTGCGGTAGGCGCCATTCAGGATCACGCCCATGGCCGGGTTGAACTCGTTGCCGGCGCCGGCATAGCTGCTGGCGGCGGGCGGGGCCGCAACGGCCGCGTAACTTTCGACGGGCTCCGCGGGCTGTTGCTGTTCCCGGGCGAGTTGCTGTTCGGCGGCGTCCAGCCGCTGCTCGAGCGCTTCTATGCGCGATTCATACTGGGCCTTGAGGGCGCCCAGTTCCGCCCTGAGGGCGTCGATACTTTCGTCCGCCCCAACCCCATGTGCCGCCAGCAGTGTGGCCAGCACGGCGGCCGCCCTGAGCGGCAATCGCAGGTATTTCATTGGTATTCCCCATGCCAGATTGAAAAAAACCGGGCAGCGGTGCCGTGGCACCGCTACCTATTTTCAGTCAAACCGGGAAGGACGGGGGAGCGCGACTCGGGTGGGCAAGGGTGAAAAACGCGGGTATCGCCGGGGCGAGGTAATAATTGCCACAAACCGGTAAGTGAGCCTGCGGGCCGGCGGGCACGAAATCGGCGCTGGGCAGTGCCGCGCCGCTGGCGGAGGTTTGCAGGCAGATCCTGCAGTCGGGCTGGTTGCCCGAGTCATGCTTTACGCTGTGCCCGGCATACAGCGCCTGGGAGAACACCAGGATGGCGATCAGGGCGAGTCTTGCGGGCAGTGAGGCGAACATGGCGGCAGTATAGCCCGGAAATCTGCGCGCGTTTAGTGGGCCCGGAACATCATATCCGTGCGGACCACTATTCCCGCAACGTCGCTATCCGGCGCCGCCGGCAGTTGAGAAACCATACCAACTGGCGCTTTGCGACGGTCGGGACGGCCGCGGGCGCGCCGGATGGGTGTATTTCTGCCCTGCCGCGAGTATCTTTGTCACCCTGGTTGAAAGCAAAAGAGGCGTGTCCCATGTACGACCTGGTCATCCGCAACGCAACGATAGTCGATGGTACCGGCAAACCGTCCTTCACCGGGGACCTCGCGGTAAGCGGCGGCAGGATCGCCGCCGTGGGCGCGGTCCCGGGCCCGGGCCGGCAGGAAATTGACGCCGCCGGCAAACTGCTCACCCCGGGCTGGGTGGACGTGCACTCCCATATGGACGGCCAGGCCACCTGGGACCCGCTGTGCAGCCCTGCGGCCAACCACGGCATCACCACCCTGGTCATGGGCAACTGCGGCATCGGTTTCGCCCCCTGCGAACCGAACGACGAGGCCCATGACCGCCTGATCGCGGTGGTCGAGGATGTCGAGGAC
>JAOUDU010000565.1 GCA_029859085.1 Gammaproteobacteria bacterium
ACCCGCAAAACCGGTTTGGCAAGCACAGCTACTCGTTGAATGAGTGGGGCTTCACGAAAAAAGACATCGAACCCTACGTCGCGGACTATCTGAAGGTCCACCCGGTCGCCAAAAAATAAGAGAAGGAATGCGCTATGGGCTCAAGCATGTTTGATCTGACAGGTAAGGTTGTCGTTTCCACCGGCGCCAACAGCGGTATTGGCCTGGCCTTCCTGCATGGTTGTGCCAAACAGGGCGCTGACGTGGTGGTCTGGGGCCGACGCGCCGACAAGAACGCGGCGGCGCTTGAAGAGCTTAAAGCGATGGGAGCTCACCGCGTGCATGCGGAGGCGGTGGATGTTTCCGATGAGGCGGCGGTGGATGAGGCGTTTGCCTCAACCCTGGAAGTGATGGGGCGTGTCGACTGTGTCTTTGCCAATGCCGGCTTCCAGAATCGCGCGGAGTCCTTTCCGGACATGACCAGCCAGATGTATCACGAATTGCTGAATGTCAATCTGCATGGCGCGTTCTATACCTTGCGAGCAACAACCCGCCATATGCGAGAGCGCGCGTTGGCCGGCGACCGCGGCGGCTCCATCGTGGTCTGCGGCAGCCTCTCCATGTTCCAGGGCCGTCAGGGACTGGAGCACTATGCCGCGGCAAAGGGCGCCCTGGGTGCCATGGTTAAGGGCCTGGCGGTTGAAATGGGTCAGTACGGCGTGCGCGCCAACATGATCGCCCCCGGCTTTATACTCACGGGGATGACTGACGACAACCCACAAACGGAAGGGATCAAAAAGCATTTTGCCGCTATTACACCGCTGCAACGTCCGGGTTATATGGCGGACATCGAAGGTCCGGCGGTGTACCTGGCTTCCGATGCCTCGTCATTTCACACCGGTGACATTCTGGTCATCGATGGCGGGCGGACAGTCAACAGCCAGTGACGCCGGGTGAGCGGGACTTCTGCGGCTCGACGAGTACCTTGATCAGCCAATAGTAAGCAGCGGCTGGATTGGCGGTAATCCCGCGAAGGCTCTACCCGGGCTTGTCCCAGCCGGGATAGCGCGGCATGCTGAGAATCAACAGTCCACCCAGGGCGCAGCCCACTGCGCCGGCAATCAGGAAAAACCGGTAATCACCGAAGCTGTCATAGACCAAACCGGCCAGCATTGGCCCCATTCCCGCGGCCAGCGCCATCAGCGAAGACATCACACCGTAAATGGCGCCAAAATGCTTCATCCCGGCATAACCTGCCGTGAGGAAGCCGGTGATATGCGTTTTGGTGCCCGCTGCATAGCCGTTTATCAGCAGGGCGATGACGATCAGCGCGGGTGAGCGGATGCCATCCAGCAACAGGGCGAAGGCCAGCGCCGCTGCCCCCAGTGTAATGCCGCCGACCCAGTTGGGGCGAAACCGGTCCAGCAGGACCCCCGTTACCAGCTTGCCCACGATTCCGGTAATGCCGGAAAGTCCAACCAGCCAGGCGGCGGAGTCGCGCGACACTCCCGCTTCAGTGAGAATCGGGAACAGGTGAATAGCGAGCCCCATCGTCAGCACCATGACGAGGAAATTGGCAATGGCAAGCCGCCACAGCGGAATCCCGCCATGCTTGAGGTATGGTAAGGCCGGTAAGGTCAGCGGCGGTTACCGCCTCCGCCGGCGCCCGTCCGGCCCGTTCATCGGTTTTCCGCTGTTTCTCCGCACGAGCGCGTACATCGAAAAAGAACAGCAGGCACACCAGTAAAGTGATGCCCCCCCAACCCATACCCAGCCAGACAAACCCGCCTCGCCAGCCGAACTCGGTAATCAAAAAATTTCCCAGTGGCGGCACCACACTCTGGGCCACGGCTGTACCCGAGAGGGTCAACGCCAGCGCCAGTCCGCGTGACTTCCGGAATACACCGACCACGGCCGTGGTCTAGGGGGTTGACTTGATACCTACGGAGACGAGCCCGAACAGCACCCACAGCATCACCCACTGGGCTTGCGATCCATCGAGCAGGCTGAAGGAGCAGATGGCCGCCATCGTCAGCACCAGACCCGGCAGCGCCACCCGACGAGTGCCGAAACGATCGATCAGCATACCCAGAAACGGACCGAGCACTGCCGTCATGGCCGTTGCAATGGAGGGACCCGACGAAAGCAGGGTACGGCTCCAGCCGAACTCCTCACCCAGCGGCCCCATGAACAGGCCGGTGCTGGCGAGCATCACCGAGTAAAATGAGAAGCCCATGGATGCCGCCACCACCAGCGTCCACCCGGCATGCCACTCTTGTTTTGCTGTATATGTTGAATTATTCAAACGCATTTCCTTCGAGTTTAATTCAGGCTGAATGGGCTGATTAATTTCCCAACAGCCAACCCATACCCTGAACCTGAACCTGAACTTCAGATAGACCGACAGAGTCCGCCGGCACATACTGAAAGCGGGATTTGGGTCCAGCGCTGCCCGGGCTCAGTGGTATCCGCATTATTTCGTTGAGTGATTAAATCAACCCGGAACTATGCAGCACCAGCTTCTCCGCCCAGCCCCGCGGCATGCAGGGCGGCGACATAGCCGAATGTCATGGACGGCCCCACGCTGGCGCCGCCGCCTGGATAGGCCCGGCCCATGACTGACGCGGTGCAGACACCGGTGGCGTAGAGCCCCTCGATCACGGATCCATCCTCCCGCAGGACCCGGGCGTGGGTGTCGGTCAGCACCCCGCCGTAGGTGCCCATATCACCCGGCAGAATCGGCACCGCATAGAATGGCCCCTGGTCGATCCTGCCCAGGGATTTTGACGGCTGGCGGAAGGGGTCTCCAAGCCAGCCGT
>JAOUDU010000036.1 GCA_029859085.1 Gammaproteobacteria bacterium
CGACATCAGGTGGCTCTGCACCTGGGCCATGAAGTCCATCACCACCACCACCACGATCAGCAGTGAGGTACCGCCCAGGTAGAAGGGCACGTTCCACATGACCACCAGGAACTGGGGCAACAGGCACACCAGCGCAATATACGCGGCGCCAAACACGGTCAACCTGGTCAGCACGCCGTCGATATAATTGGCGGTCTGCTGGCCGGGGCGAATCCCCGGCACGAAGGCGCCGGAGCGCTTCAGGTTGTCTGCCACCTCTACCGGGTTGAACATCAACGCGGTGTAGAAGAAACAGAAAAACACCACGAAAACCGTAAACAACAGAATGTTCAGGGGCTGGCCGGGGCCGATCGCAACCGCCAGGTCCTGCAGCCAGTCGACCGAGCCGGATGCCCCGAACCACTGGGCAATCGACGCCGGGAACAGCAGGATACTGCTGGCGAAAATCGCCGGGATAACTCCCGACATATTGACCTTGAGCGGCAGGTGCGAGCTCTGCGCCTGGTACATTTTCCGCCCCTGCTGACGCTTCGCATAGTTCACCGTGATGCGGCGCTGGCCGCGCTCGATGAAAATAATCAGGTAAATCACCGCTATTGCCATCACCAGGATCAACAGCAGCACCAGGATATTGAGTTCGCCCTGCCGGGCCTGCTCCAGCGACTGCCCGATCGCCGACGGGAGACCCGCCACGATCCCGGCAAAAATCAGCATCGATATACCGTTGCCCACACCCTTCTCTGTAATCTGCTCGCCCAGCCACATCATGAACACGGCCCCGGTCACCAGGGAGGTAATCGCGATCACAAAAAAGACCGGCGAGGAACTGAAAGCCATGCCCTGGTTGGCCATACCCACCGTCATACCGGTGGCCTGTATGATGGCCAGCACAACCGTAAGGTAGCGTGTGTACTGGCTGATCTTGCGGCGACCGGACTCACCTTCCTTCTTCAGCTGCTCCAGCTGCGGGGTAACCGCCGACATCAACTGCATGATGATCGATGCAGAGATATACGGCATGATTCCCAGCGCGAGAATACTCATGCGCTCCAGCGCACCACCGGAGAACATGTTAGCCAGGCCCAGGATGGTGCCCTGGTTCTGGTTAAACAGCGCTGCCAGTTGCTTCGGATCGATTCCCGGGACAGGAATATGGGTACCGATCCGGTATACGACTATAGCCAGCAGAACAAAGCGAAGGCGGGCAAACAGCTCGCCGAGACCAGCCTTGTTTACCGAGGGCAGCTGAGATGTCGCCATTTATTCCTCGACTTTCCCGCCGGCTTTCTCGATTGCTTCGCGAGCGCCCCTGGTAACTGCCAGACCCTTGACCGTCAGGGCCTTGTTCAGCTCCCCGGAAAGGAACACGCGCACACGCTCTATATTTTCGTTGATCAGGTCCGCACCCTTGAGGGCGGCGAGGTCAACCACGCCCCCCTCTACCGCATTCAGCTCGCCCAGGCGAACCTGCGCGGTGGTGCGGGAAATCCTGGAAGTGAAGCCGTACTTGGGCAGGCGCTTCTGCAGCGGCATCTGACCACCCTCAAAGCCGGGCCTTACCCTGCCGCCCGAGCGTGATTTCTGGCCCTTGTGGCCACGACCCGAGGTCTTGCCCAGGCCACTGCCGATACCGCGGCCGACGCGCTTGGCATCCTGGCGGGAGCCCGGCGCGGGACTCAGGGTATTCAGTCGCATAATTTCTGACATGATTTAGTCCTCAACCCTTACGAGGTAATTTACCGAGTTGATCATGCCGCGGACGGAAGGGGTATCTTCCACTTCCACCGTGTGACCAATACGACGCAAACCCAGACCGGCAACAGACGCCTTGTGGTTCTTCAGGCGACCATAGGTGCTCTTGATCTGTGTAACCTTGATTTTTGCTTTAGCCATGACGAGCAAATCCAGTAATTAATTCAGAATCTCTTCAACGGTCTTGCCGCGCTTGGCGGCAACCTCATCCGGCGCACACATGTCGCGCAGGCCGTTGAATGTCGCACGAACAACGTTGACCGGGTTGGTAGAACCGTAACACTTGGCCAGAACGTTATGTACACCGGCAATTTCCAGAACCGCACGCATCGCACCGCCGGCAATTACACCGGTACCTTCGGACGCAGGCTGCATGTAAACCCTGGACGCGCCGTGGGATGCCTTGACCGGGTATTGGATAGTGCCATTGTTGAGCTCTACCTGGATCATGTTGCGACGCGCGGCGTCCATTGCCTTCTGGATCGCAACCGGCACTTCGCGCGCCTTGCCCCGACCGAAGCCAACCTTGCCCTTGCCGTCGCCCACAACAGTCAGCGCGGTAAAACCGAAAATACGGCCACCCTTGACCACTTTGGCCACACGGTTGACCTGTACCAGCTTTTCCTGGAGGTCGCCTTCCTGCTGCTGCTTTTTCTGATCGTTGAAAGCCATATCTATACCCTAGAAATTCAGTCCGGTTTCACGAGCCGCGTCAGCCAGAGCCTTGACGCGCCCGTGGTACTTGTAGCCACCGCGGTCAAAGGCAACCGCGTCGATACCCGCCGCCTTGGCGCGCTCTGCCACAAGCTTGCCAACGGCAGCCGCAGCTTCGATATTCCCGGTTTTGCCGCCACGCAGCTCACTGTCAAGCGTCGACGCGCTAGCCAGCACCCGGTCACCGGCAGGAGCAATAATCTGCGCGTATATATGCCGGGGCGTACGATGAACGCTCAGGCGATTAACGCCGAGGTCGCGCATACGGGCACGTGCGCGACGCGCGCGACGCAACCTTGAATCATTCTTTACACTCATCTTCAGATTACCTACTTTTTCTTGGCTTCTTTACGGCGAACAAACTCGTCGGCGTAGCGAATACCTTTACCCTTGTAAGGCTCCGGCGGGCGGAAACTGCGGATCTCGGCCGCCACCTGGCCAACTGCCTGCTTGTCGATGCCGCTGACAACCACTTCAGTCTGTGTAGGAGTCTCGGCGGTCACTCCCTTTGGCAACTTGTAGTCAACAGGGTGCGAAAGCCCGACCGTCAGGCTGACAGAGCCGCCGTCGGCCTTGGCACGATAGCCAACGCCATTCAATACCAGCTTCTTCTCCCAACCTTCACTGACGCCCTTGACCATATTGTTCACCAGCGCACGCGTGGTTCCGGCCATGGCCTTGAACTGGTCGCCGTCATAGGCGATGGTCAGAACGTTGTCATCCTGGCTTACCCGCACGCCCGCGTTCAACGAAAGCTGCAGCGAACCTTTTCCACCCTTGATGGTAAGGTCATTGCCATCAACCTTGACCTCCACACCGCGCGGCAGTGATACCGGATTATTTGCGACTCTAGACATTTCGAATGCTCTTTAAATCAAAAATTGCTTTTAGAAAACGGTGCAAAGTACTTCGCCGCCGATTCCGGCAGCGCGCGCCGCACGATCAGACATCACCCCCTTGGAGGTGGAAACGATCGCGACACCCAGGCCTGCACGCACGGACGGCAGATCGTCCTTCGCCTTGTAATGGCGAAGGCCCGGCCGGCTGACGCGGTCGATCTCTGCGATTACCGGCTTGCCCTGGTAGTACTTGAGCGCGATGGCAAGCCGCGGCTTGCCGCTTTCTACAGAAGCAGAAAAGTCGCCGATATAACCTTCATCTTTCAGGACTGCGGCTACCGCTGCCTTGAGCTTGGAACCAGGCATTTCAACACTTTTCTTGCCAGCCATCTGCGCGTTGCGTATACGGGTCAGCATATCTGACAGTGGATCTTGCATACTCATAATCTAATTCTCTTTAGTAAACCGTCCGGTTCGTTACCAGCTGGCCTTCACCAGGCCGGGAACATCACCGCGCATTGCAGCTTCACGTAACTTGTTTCTACAAAGGCCAAACTTGCGATAAACACCATGGGGACGACCCGTTACCTGGCAACGGCGACGTCCGCGGCTGGGACTGGCATCACGCGGCAGCTTTTGCAGGGCGATTTGCGCGTCCCACTTTTCCTCGTCAGAGGACTTGCTGCTGCTGATAATCTCTTTCAACGCGGCACGCTTGCCCGCATATTTTGCCACCAGACGAGCGCGCTTTTTCTCGCGCATTACCATAGATGTTTTAGCCATGTATAGGAGCCTCTTAAGCCTTCAGGGGGAAGTTGAAAGCGCGCAGCAGGGCGCGACCTTCATCATCCGTACGAGCGGTGGTGGTAATGGTGATGTCCATTCCACGCAGAGCGTCCACCTGGTCGTAATTAATTTCAGGGAAAATAATCTGTTCCGTCACACCCATCGCAAAGTTGCCCCGGCCGTCAAATGACTTCGGGCTTACACCACGGAAGTCGCGAATACGGGGGATAGCGATACTTATCAGGCGATCCAGGAACTCATACATCCGCTCGGAACGCAGCGTCACCTTGCAGCCGATCGGCCAACCGTCGCGCACCTTGAAGCCGGCGATGGATTTACGCGCCTTGGTTATAACAACCTTCTGGCCGGAAATTTTCTCCATCTCGGCGACGGCGTTCTCCAGGACCTTCTTGTCGCCCAGCGCTTCACCCACACCCATATTCAGGGTGATCTTGGTGATGCGGGGAACTTCCATCACGTTTGCCAGACCCAGCTCTTCCTTGAGGCGGGGAGCGATCTCGCTCTTGTACTTGTCTTTCAACCTTGCCATGTCTATTTCCTGCTAACCCGGTCAGCCGAGGCTGGCTTAAGAGTCAATTGCCTCACCACTGGACTTGAAGATCCGCTGCTTGCGGCCTCCGTCCACCTTAAAACCCACACGATCAGCCTTGCTGCTGGCGGGATTGAAAATCGCCACGTTGGAGACCTGGATAGGAGCCTCCTGCTCGACAATGCCACCCGCAACACCCCCCTGGGGGTTGGGTTTCGTGTGCTTCTTAACCATATTGATACCGCTGACAATCAACTTGTTGTTGTCGAGTACCTTGCGAACCTTGCCGCGCTTACCCTTGTCCTTACCGGCCAGGATAATCACTTCGTCATCGCGCTTGATCTTAAACATTTTCCTTCCTCTCCCTGCTGGCCGGCCTAGATAACTTCCGGGGCCAGAGAAATAATCTTCATGAACTTCTCGCCACGCAGTTCGCGGGTCACCGGGCCAAAAATGCGGGTGCCGATGGGAGCCTGCTGGTTGTTGAGCAGCACCGCGGCATTGTCGTCAAACTTGATCAGCGACCCGTCGGGACGACGAACCCCTTTCCTGGTGCGAACAACAACGGCGGTCATAACCTGGCCTTTCTTGACCTTGCCACGCGGAATCGCTTCCTTGATGGATACCTTGATGAGGTCACCAACCCGGGCATAACGACGCTTGGAACCGCCCAGCACCTTGATGCACATCACACGACGGGCACCACTGTTGTCAGCGACTTCCAAATACGACTGTGTCTGAATCATCTTCTACTCCAAACTGCAATAAAAACAGTTAAGCCGGCGGCTAAACCTGGGCGTTGCTCTCTACCACTTCGAGCAGTTTCCAGGTCTTGCTCTTGGAAATCGGCCGAGTCTCGGCAACAGTGACGGTATCGCCGATGTTGCACTGGTTGTTCTCATCATGCGCGTGAATCTTGGATGAGCGAGTAATGTACTTGCCGTAAACGGGGTGCTTCACCCGACGCTCCAGCAGCACAGTGATCGTCTTGTCCATCTTGTTGCTGACAACCTTGCCAGTAACAACCCGTGTACGCTTCTCTGCAGATGACATTCTTAATTACCCGCCTTCTCGTTGAGTACGGTCTTAACGCGTGCGATTTCGCGCTGGTTCTGTTTCAGCAAATGGGTCTGGCCCAACTGACCAGTCGACTTTTGCATGCGCAACTTGAACTGGTCTTCACGCAGAGACAGCAGCGTCTTGTTCAGCTCCTCGGGGGACTTCTCACGCAATTCAGTTGCTTTCATCACATCACCGACCGTTTAACAAATGTTGTGGCAAGCGGAATCTTGGCCGCAGCCAGGGCGAAAGCTTCCCGCGCCAGCTCTTCGGTCACGCCCTGTACCTCGTACAGAACCTTGCCCGGCTGAACCTGGGCCACCCAGTATTCCACGTTACCCTTACCTTTACCCTGACGCACTTCCAGCGGCTTGCCGGTGATTGGCTTGTCAGGAAAAACCCGAATCCATATCTTTCCGCCACGCTTGATGTGACGGGTCATGGCCCGGCGAGCCGCTTCGATCTGGCGCGCAGTAAGGCGTCCGCGCCCCACAGCCTTCAGACCATACTCACCGAAACTCACCTTGCTGCCGCGATGTGCCAGACCGCGATTGCGGCCCTTCATCGCCTTGCGAAATTTTGTACGCTTTGGTTGAAGCATCTGCGTAACCCTTAATTAGTTGCTGTCTTCTTGGCGCCATCGGCCGAGCTGTCGCTGCCGATAACCTCGCCTTTGAATATCCAAACCTTTACGCCCAGGATGCCGTAGGTCGTGACTGCCTCGTATGTTGCGTAATCGATATCAGCACGCAATGTATGAAGCGGAACCCGGCCTTCACGGTACCATTCTGTACGGGCAATCTCGGCGCCGCCGAGGCGACCACCTATCTGCACCTTCACACCTTCCGCACCCTGGCGCATGGCGTTTTGTACTACCCGCTTCATGGCGCGACGGAACATCACGCGGCGCTCAAGCTGCTGGGCAACGTTCTGGGCCACAAGCTTGGCGTCGAGGTCGGGCTTGCGGATCTCCTCGATGTTGATGTGGACAGGAACACCCATTTTCTCGGCGAGCGTCTTGCGCAGGCCGTCCACGTCCTCGCCCTTCTTGCCGATGACGATACCGGGCCTGGCGGTATGGATCGTGATGCGTGCCGTCTGTGCGGGACGCTCGATCACCACCCGGCTTACAGAGGCGTTCTCAAGAGTCTTCTCGATGAATGCGCGAACTTCCAGGTCCTTGATCAACTGCTTGGGGTAGTTCTTGTTATCCGCATACCAGATCGAGGTGTGATCCTTGACGATACCTAACCGAATGCCGACTGGATTTACTTTTTGACCCATGTGGTCTTCTCCTAAAACTTAGCCTTCGCCGTCTGCAACTTTCACGGTGATATGACAGCTGCGCTTGAAAATGCGATCTGCACGACCCTTGGCTCTGGGGCGCAGGCGCTTCATTGTCATACCTTCATCTACAAAAATGCTGGACACTTTCAACTCATCGACATCCGCACCTTCATTGTTTTCAGCATTGGCTATCGCAGAATCAAGGATCTTCTTGACGATATGCGCTGCCTTCTTGGGGCTGAATTCCAGCAGGCTCAAAGCCTCTTCCACGGGCTTGCCCCGCACCTGGTCGGCGACCAGGCGGGCTTTCTGCGCTGAAATCCGCGCGCCTTTCAATCTTGCTGCAACTTCCATCTCTTCAACCTCGCTACAGGCCAGCGCTTAGCGCTTGGCCTTCTTATCCACGATATGGCCCTTGAAAGTGCGGGTCGCCGCAAATTCACCCAGCTTGTGACCGACCATGTCTTCATTGACCAGAACCGGCACATGCTGGCGGCCATTGTGAACGGCGATCGTCAGGCCAACCATATCCGGCGATACCATCGAGCGGCGCGACCAGGTCTTGATCGGACGGCGATCATTGCTTTCAATCGCTGCTTCAACTTTCTTCATCAAGTGAAGGTCTATAAAGGGACCTTTCTTCAGTGAACGCGGCACTATCTCTTCCTCTATTCTGCGGGTCTATTGACCGGAATTACTTCTTACCACGGCGGCGTACGATCAAACTGTTGGTACGCTTGTTCTTACGGGTTTTATAACCCTTGGTCGGCGTGCCCCAGGGGCTGACCGGGTGACGGCCACCCGAGGTACGGCCTTCGCCACCACCATGCGGGTGATCTACCGGGTTCATCGCAACACCGCGAACCGTCGGGCGGACACCACGCCAGCGGGACGCGCCGGCCTTGCCCAGCTTGCGCAGGCTGTGCTCGGAGTTGGAGACCTCACCCAGGGTGGCGCGGCAATCCGACAGCACCTTGCGCATTTCACCCGAACGCAGACGCAGCGTCGCGTATTGACCCTCGCGGGCCACGACCTGAACCGAGGCTCCGGCTGCACGCGCCATCTGGGCGCCCTTGCCCGGCTTAAGCTCGATCGCATGCACGGTGGAGCCGACCGGGATATTGCGCAGCGGCAGGCAGTTGCCGGTCTTGATCGGCGCCGCCGAGCCTGATTGCAGGACATCGCCGGCCTGCACGCCCTTGGGCGCGATAATGTAGCGACGCTCGCCGTCCGCGAACAACAGCAGCGCGATATGGGCGGTGCGGTTCGGGTCGTATTCGACTCGCTCTACCTGGGCCGGAATGCCGTCCTTGGTGCGCTTGAAGTCGATAACGCGATAATGCTGCTTATGGCCACCGCCAATGTGCCGGGTGGTTATCCGGCCATTGTTATTGCGACCACCGTTCCTGGTCTGCGTTTCCAGCAGGGGCTTGTAAGGGGCGCCCTTGTGCAGACCCTCAGTGGTTACCCGGACGACGTGACGACGGCCAGGTGAAGTGGGCTTGCTAATTAAAACTGCCATCTCGAACCTACTCCTTAATCAACCGACGCAAAGTCGATGTCCTGACCCTGCTGCAGCCGAACGTATGCTTTTTTCCAGGTCGACCTGGCGCTGAGGCCATGCTTGTTCCGCTTCACCTTGCCCTTGACCCGCAAAGTACGGACATTATCCACCTTGACCTTGAACAGCTGCTCAACCGACTTCCTGATTTCGGCCTTGGTGGCATTGAGGGCGACCTTGAACACGTACTGATTGTTCATGTCAGCCACCACTGCGGCCTTCTCGGAAACGTGCGGACTTTCCAGTATCTGAAATACGCGCTCCTGGTTCATCCCAGCATCTCCTCAAACTTCTTCACCGCATCGACGGTGATCATCACTTTCTCATGACCGATAAGACTCACCGGATCGATGCCATCGACATCGCGCACGTCTACCTTGTGCAGGTTCCGGGCTGCCAGGTACAGGTTTTCACCCACCTCGGCAGAAACGATCAACACGCTGTCCAGCCCGTATTCACCGAGCTGCTGGACCAGCAACTTGGTCTTGGGCGCCGCCAGGTCCATGCTCTCGACGACCACCAGGCGATCCTGGCGAGCCAGCTCGGACATGATGGAACGCAGGGCCGCACGGTACATCTTGCGGTTGACCTTCTGGCTGTGATCCTGCGGCTTGGCCGCGAATGCAACACCGCCACTGCGCCAGATCGGGGAACGGATAGTTCCCGCGCGGGCGCGACCGGAGCCTTTCTGGCGCCAGGGCTTCTTGCCTCCGCCAGCGACCTCGGAGCGGGTTTTCTGGGCGCGAGTACCCTGGCGAGCACCTGCCATATAGGCGGTTACTACCTGATGGACCAGGTCTTCATTGTATTCGCGCGCGAAGGCAACATCAGAAACAGACACCGTGCCTGCCGTGGCGTTACCCGGCTTTAATACACTCAATTCCACGTTAGAGACCCCCTAACCTTATGCCTTGACCGTGGGGCGTACGACTACGTCCCCACCGGGTGCGCCTGGTACTGCGCCCTTGATGAGCAGCAGGTTGCGCTCAGCATCAACACGGACAATCTCCAGCCCCTGGGTGGTGACATTCCTCGCACCCATGTGGCCCGCCATTTTCTTGCCCTTGAACACCCGGCCAGGTGACTGGTTCTGGCCGATGGAACCCGGAGCCCTGTGTGACAGCGAGTTACCGTGGGTAGCGTCCTGCATCTTGAAGTTCCAGCGCTTGACACCGCCCTGGAAGCCCTTGCCCTTGGACTGGCCCGCCACATCGACGATCTGGCCAGCCTGGAACCGCTCGACAGTCAGCTCAGAGCCGACCGCGGGCGCCTCATCGGCAGCCTCCAGGCGAAATTCCCACAGGCCCGTACCCGCCGGGACACCCGCTTTCGCGAAATGGCCAGCCTCGGACTTGCTCACTCTTGAGGCCTTGCGGTTGCCCGCCGTGACCTGGATTGCGCGATAGCCATCGCTATCGAGCTCTTTGATCTGGGTGACGCGGTTTGGAGAAACCTCCACTACGGTCACTGGAATGGATATGCCGTCTTCGGTAAAAACACGAGTCATACCGGACTTACGGCCGACTAAGCCAATAGCCATTTTGCTAACCTCTCAGTGTACGGGGCTATACCCTCTATGGCCGCCCCCTGGTTACCCTACGGGGCGTTACACACTCGGGACTCCTGCCCCAAGCAGGTCTTGCTACATCAATTTGTAGTTAACCAAGACTAATCTGTACTTCGACACCTGCTGCCAGGTCCAACTTCATCAGGGCGTCCACGGTTTTCTCTGTGGGCTCCACGATGTCCAGCAAACGCTTGTGGGTACGGATTTCGTACTGGTCACGAGCGTCCTTGTTCACGTGCGGGGAAATAAGCACGGTAAACCTTTCCTTCCGGGTCGGGAGGGGGATCGGCCCCTTGACCTGGGCGCCAGTGCGGCGCGCGGTTTCGACGATCTCCTGGGTAGACGAATCTATCAGGCGATGGTCGAAAGCCTTGAGGCGAATTCGAATGCGTTGACTCTGCATCAGACCTAACTCCAATCAATAAAAAACCAGGAACCCGCCATGGAGTCCCCTGAAAAAAGGAACGCGAATATTAAAGACGCCCCCGGCTGCTGTCAAGCCGGGTTTTCAAAATATTTGGGGGCCCCGGGCGCCGGCCGGGGCGATGGGGGGGCTATTCAGCGCAATTCACGCAACGGGTGGCCTCGGGGACGGCCTGCAACCGTCCCGCCGCGATAGCCGCGCCACAATTGTCGCAAATTCCATAGGTTCCGGCCTCAATCCGCCCCAGGGCTGCCTGGATACTCCGGATGGACTGGGCGGTTTCGTTGCCAATGGCATCGACCACCTCGTCATTCTCCCGCTCCTGGGCCTGTTCGGCGGAGTCCCCCGAGTGCTCCCGGGTGACGTCACTCTTTATGCTGGCCAGGCGCGCCTGCAGGGCCTCCAGCCGCCGCTCCAGTTCCGCCCTCAACCCTTCGTGTGCCATGACCGGTCAGGCCTGGGCCGTCAGCATGCGGTAGAGCTCATCCTTGAGGTGGACGCGCCGCACTTTCGCCTCCTCCTCCGTATGGGTCGCAACAGGGGTAACCTCGTTTTCCATATTCTCGACCTCCCGCGTGAGCTCATGGTAGGCGTCAAACAGGCGCCTGAAATGGGCGTCGCTGATTTTCAGGTTGTGTATCTGCTCCTTGAGCTCGGGAAATTCGTGTATCAGGTCATGATGTTCAACAGACATATCTCTTCCTTAAATTGGTAAACCAGGTACTTATGATAGCTTAATCGGCTGGGCAAAGGGCACCTTGATCTGGGTCAGTTTTGGCCAAAACCGCCGGCCGATCGGGCAGCCGAGTAAGCGCTTGACGAAACCCGTGGCAGCCCAGAAGATGGGGCTTGCCCCAACCACAGTGT
>JAOUDU010000037.1 GCA_029859085.1 Gammaproteobacteria bacterium
CAGAGATTCCCGCTGCTCGGCTATTGCTCTCCGGTCTCGCCCGGGCGCCCCTGCTGCTCGGCGCGGATCGCTTCCGCAATGGTTTCACTCAACTGGTATAACAAAGCACTGTAGGCTGCAGGAAGCGCGCCCGGCATCGGCTGTTCGGACGCCAGCGGTTGGGTGAACTGGCTGATGCGGTGGGTGAGGCTGGTGCCGTCGCCGGCCCGGTACAGCAGCCAGTCCACGACCAGGGTCGCCTGGCCGTCGCGGGCATCCAGGTCCAGTATATTGATCCTGACCCCGTATTCCGGTGCCTGGCGCAGATCCCAGGGGAAAAACTGCAGGTTTTCCGTGTGCAACAGCTGGGACAGGTTGAGCCCGACGACCCGCTTGACACCGTACTCCAGGGGCTCCGCCCAGCGATCGGTGTCGGCCAGTTGCAACTGGTTGCCACCGCGGGTGTATACCAGGGCATTGCGGTTGAGGAATTCGGGAATATCGACCGGCCCGATACCCAGGGAGGGTTGCTGGCCGCCGGTGGCTGGGGCGACGGCGGCGGTGAGCCGGTAGAAATTACTCGGCGGTGAGCTGCCGCAGGCGGTGAGGCACAGCAGCAGATACAGGCAGGGGATGATTCGATTCGGCTTGCAGGTCATTGGTTGTCCTCTTGCTTGCCGCGCAGCAGCGCCTCGGGTTGCCGGTCCAGCATGCTGGCGAGTTGCTGAATCGCCCGGCTGGCCAGGGTCAGCTCACGCAGGGCCTTGTCCAGCTGGTAGGCGGTGGCGGAGCCGGGCGCCACCAGGCTGTCGATATTTTTCATTGTGTCCTCGAAAGCCAGGATGGCATCACCGAGCATATCCAGGTTTTTCTGTGCGAGCAGTGAAAGCTTGGGCATCTCCGCGTTCGCCCCGGCCAGGGCATCCGACGCATTGTCAAGTACGCCGTCCAGTTTCGGGCCGGAAGAGGCCAGCTGCGCCCTCAGCTCGCTGCTGAGGGCGCTGAGGGACACCAGGCTGTCCTCCAGCTTTGCCGGCAGGGTCTGGAAGGCGGGGTTTGTGACAAAGTCATTGAGTCCGTTGATGGTGCCTTCCAGCCGCGAGGCCAGTGCGGACAGATCGATTTCCTCCACCTG
Source organism: Gammaproteobacteria bacterium (assembly GCA_029859085.1). Taxonomy (GTDB): domain Bacteria; phylum Pseudomonadota; class Gammaproteobacteria; order Pseudomonadales; family Halieaceae; genus JARRPM01. The sequence goes on from JAOUDU010000037.1 coordinate 1,115, forward strand.
TCGCGCCAGCAGTTCCAGATCGGTGGGGATGGTGGGGATCTGGGTGTATTCCGAGTCTATCTGCGCCAGTACCAGTGGTTTGTCCGGATGGAAGTCCAGCTGGATGTAGAGCAAACCGGTAAGCAGGCTCTGGGTCTTGAGCTGGGCGCGAAGGCCGCGTGCAATCAGCCCATCGGTGACGTCCTTGGTACTGCTGCCCAGGCGCTTGATATTCTGGCTGCTGAGTTGGGCCTCCACCAGCATGGTCAGTTCAAGGCTGTCGGCGTTCAGCATCAGTTCGACCTGGGTTACCTGCCCTATCTGCACCCCTCGCAATGCCACGGGAGCGCCGACGTTCAGGCCCTTGACGGAACCGTCGAACACCATGACCACCGTTTCCCGCGACTGGCCGAAGTTCGTGCCCAGGGCGAAAATGACTATCGTGATCCCGATCAGCAGGGCGCCCAGGACAAACGCCCCGATGGCGACGCTATGAGGCTGCTCACTCATGCTCCGGACTCCGTGTTTGTGCGGTTTTGGCGAGGCTGCCGCCCCGGGTGAGGAATTCCCTGACCACCGCCTGCTGGCTGTGGTCGCGCAGGTAGGCCGGGTCGCCGCAGTCGATCATGGTATGGCTGGTGGCGTCCAGGTAAACCGAGTTGGTGGCGATGGCGAAGATGCTTGCCAGTTCATGGGTGACGATGACCACAGTGGCCCCGGTGGATTCCTTGAGCTCGAAGATCAGGTCGTCGAGCAGTCTGGAGCTGATCGGGTCGAGTCCGGCGGAGGGCTCATCGAAAAACAGTATTTCCGGATCCAGCGCGATTGCCCGTGCCAGCGCGGCGCGCTTGAGCATGCCCCCGCTGATTTCGGCAGGGTAGTAGTCCTGGAAGCCCGCCAGCCCCACCAGGGCCAGCTTGTAGGCGACAATGTCGGCAATTTCGCCCCGGCTGTAGGCGCTGTAGAGCTGCAGCGGCAGCGCGACATTTTCCGCCAGGGTCATGGCGCTGAACATGCCTCCCGTCTGGTATGTAATGCCCCAGCGCCGGCGGATCGCATCCCGCTGCTGCGCGCTGGCGCGGGTAAAACTTTCACCGCTGTAGAGTATTTCGCCCGCCGCGGGCGCAACCAGGCCCAGCATGTGCTTGAGCAGGGTACTCTTGCCACAACCGCTGCCTCCCATGATCACAAAAATATCGCCGCGCCCGATATCGAAGTTGAGGTCGCGCTGGATGACGACCGGGCCATAGGCCATGGTGAGCTCGCGGATACTGATCAGGGGCGCGGGGGCAGGGGCGACAGTCATATGTGCAGCTGCTGGCAGAGTATGTTGATGGCCGCGTCGGCCACAATCAGGTAGACGATCGCGGTGACGACTGCTTCCGTGGCCGCCTGGCCGACCGCGGCGGAACTCCTGCCCGAATTGATTCCCGCGCGGCACCCGGCCACGGCGATCAGCGCGGCGAAGACAACACTCTTGGCCAGGCCCACGGCCAGGTGGTTGACGGCCAGTGCATGTTCGGTCTGGCTGATATATTGCAGGGGGCTGATGCCCATGCCTCCGGCAACCACACCGCCCCCCACGATTCCCAGCAGGTTGGCGTAGAGGGTCAGCAGCGGCATTACCGCCATCAGGGCGAGAATGCGCGGGATCACCAGGAACTCCACCGGCGAAACCCCCAGGGTGGTAATGGCGTCGATTTCCTCGTTGGTCTGCATCGTGCCCAGCTGCGCCGCATAGGCCGCACCGGTGCGGCCTGCCATGACCACCGCGGTCATCAACGCGCCCATTTCCCGCAGGACACCGATGCTCACCAGGTTGGCCACGTAGACACCGGCGCCGAACTGCTCCAGCTGCACCGCCCCCAGGTAGGCCAGGATCATGCCCACCAGCACACTGGTGAGGCTGATAATGCCCAGTGCATCGGGCCCCGCCTGGTAGGCGAAGTGGCGGAAATCCTGGAAGCGGGTATTCGATTTTCCCGTCACCAGCCGCGCCAGGGCGATGCTGACTTCGCCGGTGAAGGCCAGCGACTCGCGCACCGCGCCGACAGCTTTGCCAAACAGTTGGCGCGGGCTCAGCCCTGCCAGCCAGCTGCCCCGCGACGCCGCGGGCTGCTGGTGGGGTGCCACCGCGGTGGCCAGCGCGAGCAGCCTTTCGGCCCCCGGGGGGAGGTTGCGGGTGGTGAGCTCGATTCCCTCCTGCGCGCAGTGATTGTGACACTGCAGCAGGAACGCCACCAAAGTGGAATCCCATGGGCCCAGGGCAGTCCCGTCGATGAGCAACCGGGTGTGCGTGCCCGGCTGCAACTGCTCCCGGAGGGAGGCAAAGTCCGCCGCTTTCGAGCCCTGTACCCATCCGCCCGACAGCTCAAGCAGGGCGTCTTTGTCATTCTGTCGGGCAAGCCTTAAGCCGGCGGGCGCGTCGCTCATGGGAGTGGGCAGCTTGTCTGGGATCGCCAGAGTGTAAGGGATCGGGCCCGGAAAGGCCACGCTCCCCGGGGGCCCATTATTGAAAAGGCACCGGTGGCCTCAGGGGGGCAATGATGTCGTAGGCCTTCTGGTAAATCTCCGCGACCGGGGTATGGCTGTCGGCTTCCTGGCGCCGGGAAATCATGGTGATTGGAAACAGGTACTCGTCGCTCTCCTTGTAGCGCAGGGCGCGGCTGCGGCCATGGGCGTCCTCGTAGATCACCCAGTGCATATCGAGAGCGGCGGCCAGCAGGTCGCCCATGACCACGCCCATCGCCTGCAATTCACGGGTCTGGTCCGGTTTGACCAGGCGCCGGTCCAGCAGCAACTGCAGTATTTGCAGGTCATTGTTGCGGTCGCCGTTGAACCCCCGTCCCAATTGCAGAGACGCCAGCTCCTGCAGGGAATCGCGCTGCTGCGTCATGTATTGCAGATCCAGGTCGGTCAGCTCGCTGATTCTCACCGTGTTCTGGGCGGCAACCGGGCCGGCCAGCAGCACGGCCGCGACCGTGGCCATGACCCAACCCGCCCATTTCCTTGTTGACATACCTTTTACCTCTTCGCTCGCTATCGCCTGCAGGCCCCTGTGACGGACCAGTCCGGCGGGATGGTCGCCGGCGCCCGGACCGGTATGGCACCGCGACCGCCTTCATTTTAGCCCAATTTGGTTGTCTTACAGCCATTGTCATGGATAATGGCGGACTTCCCCGGGTCGGGTCGATACCAGTGCCCGCGACACGCGCAAAATTCGGAGACAGTGAATGATTACCGGCAGTATAGTCGCCCTGGTTACCCCCATGCATGCTGACGGCAGCGTGGATTGGTCCGGGCTGGAGCGGCTGCTCGATCTTCACCTGGAGGCGGGAACCAGCGCGATCGGGGCGGTAGGTACCACCGGCGAAAGCGCCACCCTGAGCGTGGAGGAGCACTGCGAGGTGATCCGCCACTGCGTCGATTACCTGCGGGGGAGGCTGCCGGTGGTGGCCGGAACCGGCTCCAACTCCACCTGGGAGGCAATCGACCTTACCCGGGCGGCGGCCGAGGCGGGCGCGGCTGCCTGCCTGCTGGTGACACCCTATTACAATCGTCCCACCCAGCGCGGCCTGTACGAGCATTTCAAGGCTGTCGCCGCGGCGGTCAGTGTGCCCCAGATCCTCTATAATGTGCCCGGGCGAACCTGTGTCGATATGAGCAACGACACCGTGGTCCGGCTCGCCGAGCTGGAGAATATCACCGGGATCAAGGACGCGACCGGGGATCTGGCCCGGGGCCGGGAGTTGATCGGGCGTTGCGGCGAGCGCATTGCCGTCTACTCCGGGGATGACCCGACGGCGATGGAACTCATGCTGGCGGGTGGGCGTGGCAATATCTCGGTGACCGCCAACGTCGCACCCGGGCCGATGGCTGAACTGTGTCGACTTGCCCTGGGTGGCGACCGCGCCGGGGCGAGCGCCATCAATGAGGTCCTGACACCTCTTAACAGGGCCCTGTTTTTGGAGGCCAATCCCATTCCGGTCAAGTGGGCCCTGCATCATATGGGAATGATAGAAGAGGGGATACGCCTGCCGCTGACCCCCCTGGATGAGCGTTTTCGGGAACAGGTAAAAGCGGCTCTGGAGGCCGCGGGAATCTGATGGAGCATTCAGTCAAAATGGTGAAGTGGGTATTGCCACTGGCCCTTGTTTTGTTTTGCGGCGGGTGCGGATACCTGTTCGGCGACGAGGGGGTTTTCCGGGATAAGTCCAACGATTACAAGAAAGCCCGTGAGGTACCCTCGCTGCGGGTGCCCGAAGGCGAGAGCGATGCCTCCCTGGGAGAGATTTATCCGATACCTCCCATCACTGACACCATCCTGATGGCAGACAAGTTCGAAGTGCCCCGACCGGCTCCGCTTGATGTCACATCCGAGGACGAACAGGTAAAAATACAGAGCCTGGGTGACGAGAGCTGGGCGCTGGTAGCCACCGCGCCGGGCCAGGTCTGGCCCCAGGTGCGGGCGTTCCTGTCCTCCTCGCAGATACCCGTCGCCCGGGTGGATGCGAGCGCGGGCCTGATCGAGACCGGCTGGGTGAACCTGGAAGGCCAATCCATGGCCAGTCGCTTCCAGTTCCGCATCGACCAGGGCGTCCAGCGGGGCACCAGCGAACTTCACGTGCTGCAGATGAGCCAGGCTGGCGATGTGGCCAAATGGCCCGGGGTTTCCTCCGACCTGACCCAGGAGAAGGACATGCTGCGGGCGATATCCCAGTACATCGCCAACAGCACGGACTCAACCCCGGTATCGATGGTCGCGAACCAGGCTATCCATTCGGAGGGCAAGATCTCCATGCAGGAGGGGCCTGACGATGACATCTACATTCTGCTGAGCCTTCCCTATGACCGGGCCTGGGCTTCCGTGGGGCGCGCCATCGAAGAGTCCAATTTTGAGATTACCGACCGCGACCGCAGCGCCGGAAAGTACTACGTGAAGTTTCTCGGCACCAAGTCCGCGGAGGAGGCGGGCTGGTTCGACTGGCTGCTCGGCGGTGACGAGGACCCGATGGCCAACCAGGCCTTCGTGATCTCGGTGGAATCCGTCGATGCGCAGGACGTCTCGATCAGGGTTGCGCAGCAGGCCCCGCTGGAAGGGGGCGAAACTGTGGCTCTGGAAAAGCGGGATGAACAGGCACTGCTGACGCTTATCAAGGGCAATATCGACTAGATGCGGTTTGCCTCACTCGGGTCCGGCAGCAAGGGTAATGCGACCCTGGTCCGGGCCGGCGATACCCTGCTGATGGTCGACTGCGGTTTCTCCCTGCGCGAAACCACCCGGCGGCTGGCGCGCCTCGACGTGCAACCGGAGCAGCTGGACGCTATCGTGGTCACCCACGAGCACTCTGATCACTGTGCGGGTGTCGCGGCCCTTTCGCGCCGGTTCGGGATTCCCGTCTATCTCAGTCACGGCACCGCCGGCACCGGCCGCTGCGACGGCAGTCACCAGTTGTGCCGCTTCAACTCCGAAGACAGCTTCAGCGTCGGCTGCCTGGACATCAGGGCCGTGACGGTGCCCCACGACGCGGCGGAGCCCTGCCAGTTCCTGATTTCATGGGGAGAGCAGACCCTCGGTATCCTGACCGACCTCGGCAGCGTTACGCCCCATGTGCTGGACAGCTTCAGCCCGTGCCACAGCCTGCTGCTGGAATTCAACCACGATCTCCCGATGCTGCGATCAGGCAGCTATCCACCCGCGCTCAAGCAGCGCGTCGGCGGCGACTGGGGACATCTGAACAACACCCAGGCGGCGGAACTGTTGCGCCAGCTCGGCGGCGCGCGCAGCGGCCACCTGGTGGTTGCCCATATCAGTGAAAACAACAACAGCCGGCAGAAAGCCGAGGAAGCGCTGCTGTCGGTGCTGGATTCGCTGGAGCGGGTGGTGTGGGCCGGGCAGGCGGAAGGCTTCGGTTGGCTCAGCGTGCTTTAGCGGGGCGCTGGCGCTTCCAGCGGCGATTGCTCCACAGCCAGCTCTCGGGTTCGCCGCGGATAGCCTGTTCCGCCAGCTGCACATAGCGCTCGGTGATGCGGTGGTCGTTGCCATCGTAGGGGGGCTTCGCCACCTCCGCGAATTCCACCTCGTAGTAGCCCCGGGCGCGGCGCCGGCACCTGGCAAACAGCACCGGGCAGCCGGTGATTGTCGCGATACTCTGGCCGCCCTCGTAAAACGCCGCATCGCGATTCATGAAGGGCAGCCAGTGGCTGCGCTCGGTTTCTATCGGCGCCTGGTCGGCTACCAGCACAAACAGCCTGAATTCGCGCCGGCGCCGCAGTATGTCGCGGGGTGCCGCGGCCATCGTTATCGGCCGCGAGCCGAACTGGCTGCGAATCGCGAACATCAGCTCGTCCACCGTCCTGTTATGCAGGGGTTTGTAGACCGGGTCGACCGGGATATCCAGCTGCAGCCGGACGCCGTGCAGCATCCATTCCCAGTTGCCCTGGTGGATGCTGAGGACGATCACCGGATCCCGGAAGTCATTGGAGTACTCCCTGAGAAGCTGTGGATTTACCACGGTTACGCGCTGGCGGATGTCCTCCGCACTCATGGTGCGCGTCTTGAGTATCTCCAGCGCAACCTGCACCAGCTGCAGGTAAAACTTTTTTTCCAGTGCCCTGCGCTCGGTTTCGCTCTTGTCCGGGAAAGCCTGGGCGAGGTTCTGCCGCACCACCGCTTTGCGATAGCCCGCCACGTAGTAAAGCAGCAGGTAGCCCGGCCATGCCAGTGCGTAAAGCAGTGGCAGGGGCAGCCGGCTCAGCAGGCGGTAGAACATCGGGCGTCGTCCCGCGCCGTGACCCCGGCGGCGACCCAGGCGGGGGACACTAGCTGCAGTGGTCCGGCAGGGCCACGTGCGGTACCCGCAGCAGGCTGCCGCTTGTCGGGCAGCGCAACTCCGGGTTGTCGGACAGGTCCACCCGCTGCAGGGCGGGCAGCTGGTACAGCGGCACCGGGTCGATAATATGGTTATTGTCCAGGTACAGTACCTGCAACACGGTCAGCGCAGCCAGTTCGCCGATGTCGACGATGTTGTTCGAGGACAGCGTCAGCTGTTCCAGTTCGGTGAAGGTGGACAGCCCCGCCAGGCTTTCAATACCCGCCCCGGTGCAGCTGAGGGCAGACACTTCGCTGGCGCTGCTGGCTTTGGCGTCGTTGATGGCCTCCCTGATACATTCCCGCAGGGCCTTGTCCGGGACACTGAAGTCTGTGAACAGCGGGTCTGGCGTGTAGACCACCTTGTCGTTGACGGTGAAATCATAGCTCCCGCAGGCGGCGACCAGCAGGAGTGAAAAGCAGGCCAGGTAAAGGCGGAAGCGGTCGGTCATGGCGGGTGGTTTCCCTGGGTGATGAAGGCGCCTGCCCCCGCCGGCGGGGCGCAGTGCGGACGATGTAGCCCCCCGGGAGGAGGACACCTATAATGCTAGCTTGTCGGGCAGATAAAAACGAGCATGGAAATGGCTGAATCCACGATAACAGACATTCCTCCGGGCGAGCGCGAGTCGCAGGACTCCATCAGCATTGTCCAGCGGGGCAATCTCAAGACCCTGGAGCAAACCCTGCGCCGGCAGTGGCGGCTCGGCCAGAATATCGTCCTTTGCTGGAGCGCCGATGAGCGCGGGCTGCTGGTTATTTTCGTGCCGCACTATTTCCTGGGCAACTACTGCGCCGGGGCCGATCCCAGGTTCGTGGAGGGCGAGGACAACGAGGCCTTTGTCAGGAAACTGATTTCCGGCAGGAGGCGGAAAACCCGGGAGCAGCTGTTCAAGATCAGCGAGCGCCTCGATGTCGCGCCCACTTTCATCAAGCTCAATACCGCGCTGACCGAAGACAAAAACGTGCTGGAGGCGGTAGAACAGCTGATCAGGCGCTATGGCCTCAGCTATGTCGAGAGCCGGGCGGTTGTGCTGCTCGATATCGTGGAGTTTTCATTGCACACGCCCTTCGAGCAGGCCAGCCAGCTGAACAGCCTTTCCTACTCCCTGAACTCCGCCTACAACAAATTGCTGGCCCAGGGCATCGAGGTCAATTTTGCCCGCACCACGACCGGTGATGGCTACTATATCTGGAACCGGGACCTGGGCCCCGCAGCGAACCAGGACCTGTTCTATTTCATGTTGCTGGTGGTGGCTGACAACGCGGTGGCGCGAGCGGCGTCCAGGGGCAATACGGTGCCGGTGATACGAACCGCCTACCACATCGGCGGGCATTACGAGTTGTACCAGGCCGAGGGCGTCAACCCGACGGTTTTCAGCTATATCGTCGGGGATGTCACGATCGAGCTGGCCCGTATGGTCGACCTCGCCCAGGCACACCAGATACTGATCGGCGATTTTCACTGTGAAAGCCCCAGCTGGAAACCTGTCACCGACACCCAGGCCGGCGCCCGGGCCGCGCCGATGGTGGCGGCCCCGACCTTTGTCAGTGCCTGCAACCGTGGCCTGGCCTCGCTCAAGGGCATCCAGCTTTCCGGTAAGGCCATCAACTCCCTGGCCTGCCATCTCACCGAAGGCGGCGATCCGCCGGACAGGAGCGGCCCGCGCCGGTTCCGCATCGTCGACAAGCACGGCCTGTCGCGCCACGCCTACAACCTGCAGATCGCGATCGAGCTCGAGGGCCAGGGCCTGTCCCTGGGGCTGGACGACGGCCAGCTGCCCCACCGCAGCGCCAGTGCTGCCGCGGGCCCGGCCCCTGACCGCCAGCCCGGTGCCGCGCCCAGTACCGAGGAATTGTTCGACGATCTCGCGGTGCTGCTCAAGAAGCGCAACCCGAAGGCGATGACGGAGGATTGACCGGGCCATGACACCGGCGCGTAGCCTCCACCTTGTCCCGGGATACCGGCATTCCGCTCGCAGCCTTGGCTGAGCCGCCGCGGCGAGGGATTTCCCTGGCGCTGGTGGCGGCCGCGGCCGGCGATGTCCCGCTGGCGTCCGCGCTGGCCCTCCAGCTGGAGGCGGCGCTTGCACCCACCGGAACTGACCCCGCCACCTGCGAGGAGTTCGATGTGCTGCTCCTGGTGTCGGGCGACGCCCTGGCGCTGCAGCAGACAGCGGCGCTGGCATCGCTTCCGGGGGAGAGGAAAAAGCCGGGGCGACGCTCTGCGGGCAGGGATTTGCCCGGCCCGGTATCGGTGGATTTCGGCAGTGATGCCATGCGCCACCGGCGGCGTTCCGGCCACAACGAACTGCTCGGCAGGGCGGTCGGAATAGCCGGCAAGCGGCGCCCGCATGTACTGGACGCCACCGCAGGTCTCGGCCGCGACAGCTTTGTGCTGGCGGATATGGGTAGCGCGGTCACCCTGTGTGAGCGGGAGCCGGTGATCGCCGCGATGCTGGCGCAGGGCCTGCAGTTGGCGCGCGCGGGCGACGACTGGCTGCGCCAGGTAGCGCAGCGCATGGACCTGTTCCCGGGGGATGCACGCACTTTCCCGGGGAACGACCGCACCCCGGGGGCCGCGCAGACCGGACTGGTGGAGGTGATTTATCTCGACCCGATGTTTCCCGGGCGGGACAAGAGCGCGGCTGTAAAGAAAGAGATGGCGCTGTTCCAGGCGCTGCTCGACGCAGGGGACAAGCGGCAGGATGCCGACGAGCTGTTGCGGTGGGCGCTGGCGCAGGATGTCGCCCGGGTGGTGGTCAAGCGCCCGGTCAGGGCCGGGTATCTCGCCGGGCTCAAACCCTCCCACAGCATCGCCGGCAAGGCGGTGCGTTTCGATGTCCATGTGCGCCGCGCCCTGGACTGAAGTCCGGGCACTGCGCGAGTACAGGCCCGTCGCGCGACAGCGCCCGGTGACCGGGTTATGATCGCCGGCCTGCCAACGGCGGGTCAACACGGGGGAAGCCATGTCAGGCGATAAAACAACAGCACTGGTTACCGGCGCATCGTCCGGCCTCGGCGCAGAATTCTGTCGCCAGTTGGCCGATCGCTGCGACGTGATCATCGCGGTGGCCCGGCGCGGCGACCGCCTGCACCGACTGCGGGACGAATTGGCCGGGCGAGCGGAACTGCACGCGATAGTGGCGGACCTCACTGCGATTGAGGGGGTCGCGCGGACCATGGAAGCCCTGCGCCAGCTGGGCCCGGTGGATTACCTGGTGAATAACGCGGGGCTGGGTACCCATGGTTATTTTTCCGACCTGCCCATCGACGGCCAGCGCGATATGGTCAGCCTTCATATCGACGCGACGATGACCCTGTGCCGCGCGGCGATCCCCTTCATGCGGGAGCGGGGCCGGGGCTATATCATCAATGTGTCTTCAGTGGGCGCATTTATCCCCAGGCCGCACCTGGTGGTCTACGGTGCCACCAAGGCG
>JAOUDU010000566.1 GCA_029859085.1 Gammaproteobacteria bacterium
AGCCCGCGGCAGAGAAAAAATTATCCATGGATTTGAATTTGTCGGGGCCGACCTGACCGATCCTGAGACACCCGGCCGCGTCGCGGTACTCAATTGATTCGGACCGCGATTCACCTGCCCTGCTCCCGTGGTTGCAATAACGGTCAGCCGACGATTCCCCTGGCCTTAAGGTCCGCAATAGTCCCGGCGTCGACGCCGAAATCGCTGAGTATCTCCACGCTGTGCTCACCTATCCCGGGCGCCGGCCGGGGCGCGCTTTTTACTGCCCCGCCGACATACATTGGGCTGTCCACAGTGCGCCCGCTGTTGTCACTGAAGTCGGTGAGCAGGCCCGCGGCTGACACCTGCGGGTCCGTGCCATGGTCCGCGGGTTTCCCCACCCGGCCGCAGGTAATGCCGTACTGGGCAAAGCTGGCTTCCCAGTAACTCCAGTCCTGCTGCCCGATGGCGGCCGCGACCAGCGCCGTAAGGTCCCTGTTGTGCTGGTAGCGTGTAGCCGCGGTGGCGAAGCGGGGGTCTTCCAGCCACTCCTGATGTCCCAGGCAGCTGGCCAGGCGCGGCCACGCGGCCTCCTGCACCTGGGGCAGGATGGTCAGGAGCAACCAGCGATCATCGCGACAGCGGTAAATCTGGGTGAAGGCACTGTTTTTGCCCTGGTCAAGTCGTACATCCATATTGGCGCCATCCAGGGCCGCCTGCACCATGAAGCCATTCGACCAAAGGCCGTTGGCCAGCAGGGAACTGCCCACCATGGCGCCTTTGCCCGTGCGCTGGCGCTGGTACAGGGCAGTGACAATGGCGCCATAGAGGCTGCAGGACGCCATGTGATCGCCCATCCCCGGCACTGACAGCGCCGGGGTGGTATCGCTGGACATCCGCACCGCATCCATCAGCCCCGAGCGCGCCCACCAGGCTGTGGCGTCGTAACCGGTACTGCCCGCTTCCGGACCGGTTTCGCCATACGGGGTGAACGAGGCGTAGATGGTTCCGGGGTTCACCGCGCTAATGTCTTCGTAGCGCAGCCGCAGGCTCTCGCGCACCCCCAGGGGATAATTGGTGATGAAGACATCGGCCCGCTCCACCAGGCGATCCAGCATCGCCCTGCCCTCGGGCTGCTTGAGATCGACGGCGAGGCTCTTCTTGCTGCGGTTGGTCAGTCGCCAGGGATAATTAGTGTCGCCGACGGGAACGCCCGGCAGGTGCCTCAGCTTGCGATAGCCATCCCCGCTGCCCGGCGGCTCGATCTTGATAACCCGCGCGCCGAAGTCTGCCAGGATGGTACCGGCAGCCGGGCCGGCGATAAAACTGGCGCAGTCGATCACCAGCAGGTCTCCAAAAAGCGATTGCTCAGCCATATATCACTCCTTGCGCTCCCGGCCCTGGGGAATATTGCGGCCGCTGTCGCGCCACTCCACTGCTGCCGCGAAGCCGTGGCTTTCGGCGTAGTCCTTGAACCAGGTCCCTTCCGGCGAATGGCGGGTAATGCCGTCGAACAGCGTGGCAATCATCTGGGTATTGCCAAGTCCCATATTGTCATAAGCCTGGTTGATCATCAGCTTCTGCATCATCAGCTGGTTGCGTGGCACGCCGGCCATGCGCCCCGCCAGTTGCATCACCCGTTCCTCGAGCAGGGCCGGTTCGACCGCATCCAGCACCAGCCCCATCTCCTTCGCCTCCCGCCCCGTGACCAGGTCGCCGGTGAGCAGCATGCGCTTTGCCTTCTCGGCCCCGAGGCGGTACACCCACATGGCCGTGGTGGGGCAGCCCCAGACCCGCGCGGGGGGATAGCCGATGCGGGCATCTTCCTCCATGATCACGAAGTCACAGGCCAGGGCGATATCGGAGCCACCGGCAACGGCCACATGGTGCACCTTGGCTATGGTGGGTTTGTAGCTGCGCCACAGGGAGCTGAAATGGTCGGTGCAGGCCTTCATGAAGCGGTAGTCCCGCATCGGGTCCCACGGCATGTCCTGGACGCCGGCATTGGCCCCGGGGGTTTCGGCGAATTCCTTCAGGTCGTAGCCGGAGCAGAAGCCCTTGCCCGCCCCCTGCAGGACGATGACATGCACCGCGTCGTCGTTATTGGCTAGCGCCACGGCGGCGGCAATCTCCGCTGGCATTTCCGCTGATATAGCGTTCAGGCGCTCGGGGCGGTCGAGGGTGATGCGAGCAATACGGTCGCGGGTTTCATAGCGTAGCGAAGAGAAGGTCACAGTGGCGTCCCCGGGTGTTTTGGTAAATCTACCATGCCGCCGGCTGTCCGCAACGCTAAAGTCCGGGGCTCCTGCCGACTTGGGGATTTAACACCCCAAAGGGTGTAACCTGTGAGCCGATGATGATACCCATGACAAAAAGTGAGCGTGAGGCCTTCCTCGCGGGCGTTCGTGTCGCCATCGTCGGCATATCTCAAGAGGGACGCGGCCCCCTCACAGTGCCAGTATGGTACTGGTATGAGCCCGGCGGGGACCTGTGGTTCGAAACGCAACCGGACTCGCGCAAGGGAAAACTGCTTCACGTAGGAAAGCGCATCAGCCTGTGCGTGCAAAACGAAAATCCACCCTATGCATACGTGAGCGTCGAGGGGCCGATCGTGGAGATCGCCGACGACGACCGGGACTTGCACGAATTGCCGATGGCCATCAGGTACCTGGGCGAACAGGGCGGTCGCGACTATATTGCCGGCCAGTCCCCCGGCGAATGGAAACGCTATATAATGCGCCCGGAGCGCTGGTTGACCCTGGACGGCTCCAGGGAGACCTGAGCCCGGCAGATCCGGGCCCCGGTCGCGCTGTGT
>JAOUDU010000567.1 GCA_029859085.1 Gammaproteobacteria bacterium
ATCGTGGCGCGGCACCCCGCAGGCCCGGCAAAACCAGTGCCTGCGCTCCTCGCCCCCCACCAGGTGGCGCTCGAGGCGGTTGCCGCACTCCGGGCAGTAGCTCATCGGGGCCACTGGTACTCCTCCTTAATCCAGACAGGACTGAGTCTATCTCACTTTGCCCGCGGCGGAGCATTGCGGCTATGCTTGCACCCTCGAATACGACCGGAGAACGCAATGGCTGAGCGCCACCTGAAAGTACAACTGCTGCTGACCGGCAACGAGATCATGAGCGGCGACACCGTGGACTCGAATTCCGCGCTGATCGCGCGGCGCCTGGGGGAACTGGCCATCACTGTGCACCGCAAGGTTACCGTGGGCGACGATGTCGCACTGCTGCAGGCGGAGCTGGCGGCGATGGCCGACGACTCAGACCTGGTCATAGTGAACGGCGGGCTCGGTCCCACGGTCGACGACCTCACCGCGGAAGTGCTGGCCCGGGTGACCGGGGTGGGCCTCGAGGAGCATCCCGATGCGCTGGCACACCTGCAGGACTGGTGCGGCCGCCGGCGCCTGCCCCTGAACGCGGCCAACCTGAAGCAGGCCATGCTGCCCGCCGGCGCCGGCATCGTCCCCAATCCGATCGGCAGCGCAGTGGGCTTCGAAATGCCGGTGGGCAGCTGCCGGGTGATCTGCACCCCCGGGGTGCCCGGGGAACTGGCCGCGATGCTCGATGGCATCGTGGCGGACCTGGCCCGGCGCATGGACCGGCCGATGCAGCGCAGCATCCTGCGCCTGCAGACCTTCGGCCTGGGTGAATCCACGGCCCAGCAGATGATCAGCGACGGGATCAGCGACTGGCCGGCGGAGGTGGAACTCGGGTTCCGCGCAGGGGCGCCCCAGATGGAGATCAAGCTCAGTATCGACGACTCCGCCGCCCTCCCCGCCCGCCAGCGCTGCCGGGAGCAGCTGGAGCAACTGTTCGGCGACCATATCATCGGCGAGGGGGATACCACCCTCGCCACCCGGGTGCTGGAACTGTTGCGCGAGCGCGGCGCCACCCTCACCACCGCCGAGTCCTGCACCGGCGGCCTCATCGCCTCGATGCTCACCCGCATCCCGGGTTCCTCCGAGGCGTTCCACGCCGGGTTCGTCACCTACGCCAACAACATCAAGCATACGGTGCTGGGTGTGGATGAGCAGGTGCTGGCGCGCGAGGGGGCGGTGAGCGAGCCCGTGGTGAGGCAGATGGCGCTGGGCGCCATCGAGCGCTCCGGCGCGCAGTACGCGATCGCGGTGTCGGGCATCGCCGGGCCCGACGGCGGCACCCCGGAAAAGCCCGTGGGCACGGTCTGGCTGGCCTGGGGCTCCCGCGACAACCTGCGCAGCCTGTGCCTGCGCTGGCCGGTGGAGCGCACCCTGTTCCAGACCATGATCGCCGCCGCGGGCCTGGACATGATCCGCCGCACCCTGCTGGGGCTGGACTCGGAACCGCGCTATTTCGGCCAGCGCCGGGTCTGACCGGGGTCGGATCGACCCCGCGTTCAGGACTTCAGTGCTACCGTCTCGACCAGGCTGACGCGCTCCTCCTCGAGATTGCGGTGCAGGTTGTAGGCCTTGGCCTGGATATCGTCGCCTACCAGCATATACACGCCCAGCACCGGCAGGTCGGGCTTGCCCGCTGGCTTCTGCACATCCGCAAATGCTTTTCGCGCGAGCTCGGTCCTGTCGTTCCAGACCGCGATTTCAAAACCGGCAGCCGTTATGAGCTCGCGAAATGCCGCCGGCGGCACCAGGAAACTCATCGAGCTGTCCTGCGCCCACGGCACCGGAAAATGCAGCGGTGTGTTTTTGTTACCGCACACTTCATACAGCACAGCGCGCCCCCCGGGCTTGAGCACCCTGTGGGTTTCCCGCAGCCAGGCCAACTTGTCCTCCACATTCATATTCATCTGCAGCGACCAGACACCGTCAAAGGAATTATCGGCAAACGGCAGCGCCAGGGCGCTGGTGGCATGGAACGTTACCCGCTCCTGCATCTTGAGCAACTGGGTCAATCGCCGGGCGGTATCAATGTATGCATCGCTCAAGTCGATCCCGGTGACGCGGCAACCCGTTTCATGCGCCAGGCGGCGGGTGGATCCGCCGATGCCACAACCCACATCCAGGATATGCATATCCGGCGTAAAACCGGCCAGCTTGATCAACTCCCTGGTTGCCTTGTCACCGCGGATATGAAATTCATCCACCGGCTGGAGGTCGTCCAGGGTGACTCCCGACAAGTCCTTGCCAAGCTTGCCGAGCCCTTCAATGATCCTGTTATAAAGATCATTTGGAGAGTAGTAACTGTGGATATGCTTGATATCACCAACCATAAACAGGCTCTCGCTTGAAACGACAAATGCAGTGCTGAACCAGTGTTTGCTTCAATCGTCCCCGATCACGACACCATCCGGTGTGGAGCCGGCGCGATGCCAGACCAGGGAGTGGAAGCGGGTGGCGCCGCCCACCTGGTCCTTGCCGCTGAGCACCAGGGTGTGGCCGTCCAGCTCCGCGTGGCGCAATTGCTCGGTGCCGGGGAAATTCGGGTTGAGGCTCTGGGTCACATAGTGGATCACATCCCCGTCCGCCACCCGGTAGCGGCCGGCGTAGTGGAAGTACGAGGAAAAGGCCTTGGCCTTGAGCGCGTCGGGCAGCTTGCGGTAGCTCACGTCTTCCGGCAGCAGCGCCCGCCCCGGCCGGTTGATCGAGGCGCTCATCCAGCCGTCCGTGCTGTAAACCAGCAGGCCCTGGGGCTCCTCGCCGTAGGGG
>JAOUDU010000568.1 GCA_029859085.1 Gammaproteobacteria bacterium
AATGCTTTTGTCGTCAACTTCGCGGAAATGGACGCTAAAAGGTTCCACGTGGAACGCTTCAAAGCCACTGGCGATGCGGCACACCGCAACCCCGGTATAAAAGCGGGCGACCCGCCCCGAACACGCCTGCAGCTGGGCCCGGGCCGCTTCGTGACTGCCGGGCTTGCCCAGGGTGACCGCGGCCGCGACGCCCCCCGGGCCGGGGGCATCCTCCAGCACTGCCACCTGGTCGCTGCCGATGACCAGGGCTTCGGGATGCAGCAGGGCCACGGCCCTCGCCTTGGCCAGCGCCAGGCGGGCGGCCAGGGTGTTCGGCGCCTCTGCGGGCAGCGGGGTCTCATCCACCAGTGGCGGCAGGCAGCGAAACGGAATCTGCAGCCGCTCCAGCAGGCGCCGGCGATAGGGTGAGGTGGAGGCGAGGATGATATTCATGTCCGGCGTGTTATTCCTCAAGGTAATTGGGTTAAGTGATCGCGTGAACTGTTTGTATTTTAAAGATATTTTTGACAAAGGGGGAAACCGCCCCTATGATGCGCGCCTATGTTGAGTGAGCCCCTCCCGAGCACGCTGGATGTCCGCAAGGCAGCCGTGCGTGGCGTGAGTATCAGGGGAGCGTTAAAACCACTTGATTTACAGCGTTTTCGTGCGCTTCTGGCAGACGACAACGGGGTAATTCAGGCGCAATTATCGTTCACCCGGGACGAGGAAAACAGGCATATCATCCAGCTGGCGGTAACCGCCGAGGTGGTCGTGACCTGTCAGCGTTGCCTGGAACCACTGTCCAAGAACCTGGCCTGTGACAACACACTGGCGGTGGTCTGGACCGATGAGCAGGCCGCGCAGCTTCCCCGCCACCTGGAGCCCCTGATAGTAGAGGAAGAGGCGTGCAGGCTTTGGGATGTGGTCGAGGACGAACTGATACTGGCGCTGCCGGCTTTCAGTTATCACACCACCGAAGAGTGCCAACAGACTTTGGCCAGGTTTAACGCCGGGCAGGCACCTGCAGAGGAGCCGGCCGCGAGCGAAAAACCAAATCCGTTTAACGTGCTGGCGCAATTGAAGCCCGGCAGCAAAACCTAGGAGTCAGTCATGGCTGTCCAGAAAAGCAAGAAAACGCGTTCACGTCGCGGTATGCGCCGTTCGCACGACGCGTTGTCCGGTCCCACCCTGTCAGTGGACCAGACGTCCGGCGAGACTCACCGTCGCCACCATATCACGGCGGACGGTTTCTATCGCGGCAAGAAAGTGGTCGACAGCGGCAGCGAAGACTAACAGCGCCCGATCAGCGATGTCCCGCCGGTTACAGTTACGGTTTGGCCAGCGTTCGATCAGGTGAGCGGGGGTCTTTGCCCCCGCTGTTTCCCCCGACCCGGCGCCACTCGGCCCGGGTCCAGAAAACCGCCGAGCCTGTTTTCCCGGGCAGTGTCCACCCTACCAACCAACCTGCTGCGCGGCCTGTTCCGCATGGCGGCTTTGTTGTGCGCTGCACTTTCGCCCCGGCCCAGCGCAGCGCTCGCGTGACTGATCATCTATTCACCCCAGGCAAGCAGGAGTAAACCATGCCAGACAAGCAGACGGCTTTTGTGTTTCCCGGACAGGGCTCCCAGAAAACCGGCATGCTCGCGGCGGCCCACGAGCGTTTCCAGTCGGTGCGGGATACCTTCGCCGAGGCATCCCAGGCAGTCGGCTACGATATGTGGGATCTTATCCAGAACGGCGAACAGGAAGCGTTGAATCTCACCGAGACGACGCAGCCCGTGCTGCTGTCATCCAGCGTTGCGCTGTGGCGAGCCTGGCTCGAGCAGGGCGGGGCGCGCCCTGCCATAATGGCGGGTCACAGCCTCGGGGAGTTCTCGGCACTGGTCTGCGCCGGCGCCCTCGATTTTACCGATGCCGTGCAACTCGTGCGGCAGCGCGGCGCTTTCATGCAAACGGCGGTGCCGGTGGGCGAGGGCGCGATGGCGGCAATCATCGGCCTGGACGATGACACCATCAACCGGGTTTGCAAGGAGGCGGCCTCCAGTTCGGGCCGGGTGGTGGCGGCGGTGAACTTCAATTCTCCAGGCCAGGTCGTTATCGCCGGTCATGCCGCGGCGGTGGAAGAGGCTATTGGCCTGTTGAAGGCGGCTGGCGCCAAGCGCGCGGTACCCCTGCCGGTGAGCGCGCCTTTCCATACCGAATTGATGAAGCCCGCCGGCGAGCGACTGGCTGTCGAGGTGGCAAAACTGGCGGTCAGGAGCCCGGAGATACCGGTGGTGCACAACGTCCACGCCGCAACTGAGAGCGATCCGCAGAAGATAAAGGCTTTGCTGGTAGAGCAGATTTACAGCCCGGTGCAATGGACCCGTTGCATGGGGACAATCGCCGGGACCGGAGCGACTAATATAGTTGAATGTGGTCCCGGTAAGGTGCTCAGCGGCCTGAGCCGGCGCATCGACAAATCACTGCAGGGCTTTTCCCTGGAAGAGCCCGAGGAATTGCTGGCCACGCTGGCCGCGCTGAACTGATATCAAAAAGGTAAAGAGCTATGGCTGAAGAAAAGTCTGCAGATAAAAAAGTAGCCCTTGTTACGGGCGCAAGCCGGGGCATCGGCAAGGCTATCGCGCAGCATCTGGCTGGCGCCGGCTATATCGTGGTAGGCACCGCGACCAGCGATGCCGGTGCGGCCAGTATAACTGCCTATCTCAGGGACGCGGGCAACGGCGGTGGCGGCATGACCCTGAATGTCGCCGATGAGGAGAGCGTGAACACTGTCATGAAAGCGATCGGTGAGCAGTTTGGCGCCC
>JAOUDU010000569.1 GCA_029859085.1 Gammaproteobacteria bacterium
GGTCAGGCCTTTCTGGGCGGTGGCCGCGAGGATCTTGGCCAGCTCCTTCTTGTGCAGCAGCAGTTTCCGGGTGCGGGTGGGGTCGGTGACAAAATGGGTGGAGGCGGTGTTCAATGGCACAATCTGTGAACCCAGCAGCCAGGCCTCGCCGTCCTTCACCAGCACGTAGGAGTCCGCGAGGTCCGCCTTGCCCATGCGCAGGCTCTTCACTTCCCAGCCGGACAGCACCACCCCGGCCTCGAAGGTTTCCAGCAGCTGGAAGTCGAAACTGGCGCGTTTGTTCCGGGCGATAACATTGCTCGAATTCTTTGGCTTTTTCTTCGTCATGGCGCGCATTATACGGGTAGGGACCGCGGGTTAAACGTGAATCTTTCCCTTTTCAGATCTCGCGGCTTGGGGCACTCTAAGCGCATGATAATTTTGGGTTTTTTGCTATGAGCGTGGCGCAGAAAGGGGAGCTGGGAGGCTGGCAGAGCCGCACTACCTTCGTCCTGATGCTGTCCGCCTCGGCGATCGGGCTGGGCAGCCTGTGGCGCTTTTCCTACCTTGTCGGCGAAAACGGCGGCGGCCTGTTCATGGTGGCCTACGTGGCCTGCCTGCTGCTGGTTGGGGTGCCGGTGATGATCGCCGAGGTGATCATCGGCAGCCACGGCCGCGCCAGCCCGGTGGTGGCGATTCGCTGGGCGGCCGATCGCTCGCTGCTGTCCCGCGGCTGGATGCTGCTGGGTGTGCTCGCCTGCGTTACCGGGTTATTGATCCTGTCCTACTACGTGGTGGTGGCGGGCTGGGCCCTGGCCTATGCCTGGAATATGCACACGGACGTGTTTGCCGCCGCCAGCGCCACGGTGGTCGCCCAGCAGTTTGAGCTGTTGCTGGACGACGTGCTGCAGATGATCTACTGGCAGAGCCTGTTCCTGGCGCCCGCTGTGGCGATCTCGGCGCTGGGCATTCGCCGGGGCCTGGGCACCCTGGCCTGGCTGGTCGTGCCCACACTGTTCACAATGCTGGCTGCATTGGTCAAGTTCGGCTTCGACGCCGGGGATATTCCTGCGACCCGTGAGTTCCTGTTCACCCTCAAACCCATCGATTTTTCCTGGGGCTCGATGCTGGCGGCCCTGGGGCAGGCGCTTTTTACCCTGGGTGTGGGGGTCGGCACGGGTATCAGCTTCGGCGCCTACGCCCCCCGGCGCCTGCCTATCGGCCGCTCGATCCTGGCGGTGGCGGTGTTCGATACCGCGATCGCGCTGATGGCCGGGCTGGCGATCTTCCCCATCGTGTTCGCCAACAATATGGAGCCATCGATGGGACCCGGCCTGATGTTCATCAGCCTGCCCTATGCCTTCGGCAATATCATGCTGGGCGAACTGTTCGGCACCCTGTTTTTCGCGCTGGTGGTGCTGGTGGCGCTGGGCTCGGTGGTGGCCATTATGGAACCGGTCGTCGGCGCGCTGATGCAGCGGCTGCGGCTGCGGCGGGCCAGCGCAGCGATTGCGGTCGGTGTCCTGGTGTGGCTGTTGGCGCTGGTGGTGACCCTGTCCTTCGCCCCGGGCGACGAGTATACCCGGCTGGCCAACGGCAGCCTGTTCAGGTTCATGGATAAGCTCACCGCCGACTTCCTGCTGCCGCTGGTCGCCCTGCTCACCGCGGTGCTGGTGGGCTGGCGGCTGCGGCCGGAAATCCTGCGGCTGGAACTGTACCGGGAAATGGACCTGTTTTTCTCGCTGTGGCAGCGCCTGCTGCGCTATATTGCGCCGCCGGCGATAGCCGTGATAATTATCGCGGCACTGCTGGGCCTGCTGGCCTGAACCTTGTTGGCACTGGGGTGATTTGATGACGGTACAAGACACTATCCGGGTGGAGGTCGCCTATGCCCTGCCGCACAAGCAGGCCATCCTGTCACTGGACGTGCCCCCCGGTACCACGGTGCTCGCAGCCGCCCGGCAGTCGGGGATTACCGACAAATTTGAGGGAATTGACCTCGATAACGCCAAGTTCGGTATCTTCGGGGCGGTCGTCGCGCCGACCCAGGTACTGGCCGAGGGCGACCGGGTGGAGATCTACCGGCCGCTGGTTGCCGATCCCAAGGAGGTGCGCAAGGCGAGGGCCGCCAGGGTCAAGGAGCGCCGCAGCGCCCAGGCCGATTAGCCGCTGTCTTCCGCGCTCTCGGGTTTCTCGGGGGTGGCGTCCGACGCCTCGTGCTCCTGCTCGACGTCACCGTCATACTTGACCAGGGAGTCGCCATCGAAATAGACGGTCAGGCGCGATTCGCTCAGCACTTTCATGCCGTTGCGCTTGACGTAGGGGTAATCCCAGCGCTCCGGGTTGAACGGGTCCTCGACCAGTGGTGTACCGAGGATAAACCGCACCTGGCGCCGGCTCATGCCGGGTTTGAGTTGGGCAACCATGTCCTGGGTGACGATGTTGCCCTGTTCCACATCGATTTTATAGACGCCGGGGAAGCCCACGAAGCCACAGGCGCTCAGGCAGAGGGCCGCTAACAGCGTAACGATGAGGCGCATGGCTTAAAACTTCCACTTGGGTGACCGGGGTGGCATGATACCGCCTACGGACTGCACAGAGAACCCCTCACCTCATGACCGACGAAAATCAGGAACTGCGCAATGCAGGTCTGAAAGTCACTCTGCCCAGGCTGAAAATCCTGCAGATACTCGAGTCTTCGGAGGGGGGGGTGCAGCACCTCAGCGCCGAGGACGTCTATCTCGCGCTGCGTTCGGCGGGGGAGGAGGTCGGCCTGGCAACGGTCTACCGGGTCCTGACCCAGTTC
>JAOUDU010000570.1 GCA_029859085.1 Gammaproteobacteria bacterium
ATCGCCCTTGAGCTTGATGCTGTCCGCCCATGAGCTTGAATCAGCCTGCTTCTTTACCACTGCTATGTCGGACTGGGCAGTTGCCAACTGGGAGTCTGTCTTCATGGTCTGTTCGCGCAGCTTGTTGTTTTCCTCCTCAAGGCCATTCAGGCGCTGCGCCATGGCGGCCATCTGCGCCTTGAGCTCTGCAAACTCGGCGTCACTCACACTGGCATAGGCAGGTACACTACCCAGCACCGCGCCCGTCACTGCAACAGCAAGAAGTTTTTTCATATTCGATTCCCCCAATAGTGGTCATTGAACGCACGACTGCGCGCGTTGGGGGAAGAGATTACCGCCACAATGTGACAATTTCATTACATGCTGGGCGGCGGAAGAGTATCAAGGCCGGCTTTTTTTTAATACAGGACCAGGACGGTGGGCATATGCTCACGCGACCATCTTGTTTTCAAGCGGGCGGTTTATTAAAACTGCGGGGGAATGATGCGAATATCGGGCAGCCGGAAAGCTGCCCTCAGGTAAAAATACCAACCAGCGCGTAGCTGACTGAGACCACTACGAGCACCTCCACCGCCAGCAAAAACCCGGTGACCCGCGGAGCCCTGCCACGCAATTCTTTCTGGGCTGCCTGTAAATTCATCTCTACCCCCTCTTGGGATGACACGACTTGTATATACATACAATACACGCTAATAAAGTCATGACAAGGTATATACTTGTGCTAAAGTAACATTTCTTTCCGCTTAATATTCAAGATGTTGGGATGTCCAAAACCAAATTGCTCAATATCCGCATCGACCCGGAGCTGAAAAAAAGGGCCAAGAAACTGGCTGAAGCTGACGGCCGCTCGCTGTCAAACTGGGTGACCAGCCTGATATCAAGTCAGGTAAAGGAAGCGGAAAAAAAAGTTCGGAAATCCGCGAAAAAGGACTAGCCTGCAAGCCGCTCAGGAGCTGTGTCGCTGGCGAACCTCCTCCACAGTCAGGTGCCTGACGTCACTGCCATCGACCAGGTAAATCACTTCCTCGCAGAGGTTAACCGCGTGATCACCGATACGTTCAAAGGCGCGGGAGCAGCTGTTGACCCGCAGCATGCTTTTCACGCGCTGGGGCTGCTCCATCATATGGGTCATGAGTAAGCGATTCAATGTCTTGAACTCCCGGTCGATCTGCTCGTCCCGGGCGATAATATCGATCGCGGCGTCCACATCGAGGCGAGCGAATGCATCAAGCGCACCGCGCAACATGGCGCCCACGCCCTCCCCCAAGTGTTGCGGTTCGCTGTAGTACGATTGCCGGTCCCGATCGTACGCGAGTTTCATCGCCATGCGACCAACCTTCGCCGCCTCGTCACCGATTCGCTCAAGGTTCGCCACCATGCGGATTATCGCCACCACCATCCGCAAGTCCCGGGCCGCGGGCTGGCGCCGGGCCAGTATGTCGGTGCACTGGGCGCTGATCTGCAGTTCCAGTTCGTTGACGAGGTGGTCCGACTTGGCGACGGTCCTGGCCAGCTCTTCATCACCATTGACCAGTGCCTCCAGCGCCTGCCTGCACTGCTGCTCTACCAGGCCGCCCATAGTCAGCACGCTGCTGCGCAGCGCCTCGAGTTCCGCGTTGTAACGCTGGGAGGTGTGCTGGTCTGTCTGAAGGTAATTTTCCATAGAGGAGCTCCGTGACCGGCTCAGCCGAAACGGCCGGTAATATAATTCTCGGTGAGTTCGTGCTTCGGCATGGTGAATACCTGCTTGGTATCGCCCACCTCGATCAGCTTGCCCATATGGAAATAGGCAGTACGCTGGGATACCCGCGCCGCCTGTTGCATGGAATGGGTTACTATTGCGATGGTGTAATTTTCCCTGAGTTCATCGATCAACTCCTCTATGCGGGCCGTAGCGATAGGGTCCAGCGCTGAACACGGTTCATCCATCAGGATCACCTCGGGGCTGACAGCTATTGCACGGGCAATACAAAGGCGCTGCTGCTGCCCTCCCGACAGGCCTGTCCCCGGTTTGTCCAGCTGGTCCTTGACCTCATTGAACAAGCTGGCCCGGCGCAGGCTGTCCTCCACAATCTCGTCCATCTCGGCCTTGTTATGGGCAAGGCCATGGATACGGGGGCCGTAGGCCACGTTTTCATAAATGGACTTTGGGAAGGGGTTGGGCTTCTGGAACACCATTCCCACCCGGGCGCGCAACAACACCGTATCCTGTTCCTCGCCGTATATATCTTCCCCGTCAAGGGCAAACTCACCTTCAACCCGGCAGATCGGAATGATGTCGTTCATCCGGTTCAGGGTGCGCAGGAAAGTGGACTTGCCGCAACCGGAAGGACCGATCATCGCGATGACTTCATTGCGACCTATATCCAGTGACACATTGGTAATTGCCTGCTTGTCGGCATAATAGACGTTGACGTTGCGCGCGGTCATCTTCGCATCTTTGGCAAAAGGGGTGCCGATGGTCTGGTAATCCGCCCTCTCAACGTGCTCGCGGATATCAAGCGGGCGTTTCGACGTGCTCGCAATATCGCCAGCGGTCCCAGGTTGCTCTACCCTCTCCATTTTTCCTTCCCCTGCTGATAACGACAACGCATTTACGGCTTCAGTCACATGCATGGATTGTACCCGTTTATTTCCTTTCAAAGTGCCTGCGGAGGTAAACCGCGAGCCCATTCATCAGGATAAGGAAACCCATAAGCACCATAATCGCCGCGGAGGTCTTCTCGGTGAAGCCCCGCTCTGGGCTGTCAGCCCAGAGGTAAATCTGTACCGGCAAAACT
>JAOUDU010000572.1 GCA_029859085.1 Gammaproteobacteria bacterium
CTGTTGAGCTGCTGGATATCGCATGCCTGGGAAGGGTGTCCTGACAGCTGCCTTCTTTCTGTTCGCGTCCGGCATTTGCGCCAGATCGAGCTGTCCGCAGACCGCCCCGGTATCCTGGTGAACCGGGGCGCTCATATCGGTGTCCGGAATATCAGCCGCTGCAGTCGGGCTGATGGGCTGGCAGACACCTAATAGTAGAGACGCTGAGCTTTTTTAACAGCATTTCGAGAATCGAGACGAGAGCATTTCGGCCGGGAACAAGCGCTGATGATCCCGGGCACCCGGTCTTTAGCGCTCTTTCGCCGCGAAGCCTTTCTCGTAAATGCAACCCCTTTAGTTGTGCTGTTAAATCCGCTAGGCTGTTGCTCCGGGCTGTCACTTTCCCCCCGTTTGTCTTCTCTCGCCGCCGTGTCGCCCGCGCCAATCACCTGATCAGGAGTTACCCCAGATGAAACTTGCCATATTGTCCTGTGCGCCCAAGGCTTACAGCACCAGGCGGCTCAAGGAAGCCGCCCTGCAGCGCGGCCACGACGCCAGCATTCTCAACACGTTGAAATTTGCCATCGACCTGGACCGGGGCTCGCCCGACCTGTATTACCGCCAGGAGCATCTGGAGAACTTCGACGCGGTGCTGCCCCGGATCGGGGCATCCATCACCTACTACGGCACGGCGGTCGTGCGCCAATTCCAGGAGATGGATATATTCTGCGCCAACACCGCCCACGGTATCAGTAATTCACGCGACAAACTGCGCAGCCTGCAGATCCTCAGCCGGCATGGGATAGGCCTGCCTCGCACCACTTTCGTCAGGGACAAGAAGGATGTATTACCCGGAATTGCGCGGGTGGGCGGTGCCCCTGTCGTGATCAAGCTGATCGAGGGTACCCAGGGTATCGGCGTATTGCTGGCGGATTCGGTCAAGCAGGCGGAGTCGATCATCGAGCTGCTCCAGAGCCAGAAACAGAACGTGCTGATCCAGAAATTTGTCGCCGAGAGTAAAGGGCGGGATATCAGGGCCTTTGTGGTAGGTGACCAGGTAGTGGCGGCGATGCGCCGTGTTGCCCAGGGCCAGGAATTCCGCAGTAACGTCCACCGCGGCGGGGTGGCGGAGCCGGTGGAGTTGAGTGAGGAATATCGGGAAACAGCGGTGCGGTGCGCCCAGATCCTGGGCCTCAGGGTTGCCGGGGTGGACATGCTGGAGGGTGCCGATGGGCCGCAGATCATGGAGGTCAATTCCTCCCCGGGGCTGGAGGGCATCGAAACTTGCACCGGGCTGGACATTGCCGGCGCGGTTATCGATTACATCGCCGCGCAGGTGGACTTTCCCGAGATCGACGTGCGGCAGCGCCTCACGGTCAGCAAGGGATACGGGGTAAGCGAAATCTATATCCCGGATGGCTCCAAGTACGTCGGCCAGACGATAACCCAGACCCAGTTGCGCGAGAGCGACATCAATGTGCTTACCCTCTACCGGGGCACGAGAATCATCCCCAACCCCCGTGCGGACCGCGTGCTTGAGGCTGGTGACAAGCTGCTGTGTTTCGGCAAGATGGAATCCATGCGCGGCATGATTCCCCGCAAGGAACAGCGCAGAAGGCGGCCGACCGTGCAGGAGCTCGATACCTCCGCAGGCTGATGCCGCTGCCCGGCCCCGCATTTTTCCTGCCCCGCCGCCCTCACCCGGATTTCGGTAACTTGAGGGGGGCGTGGCACCTCCTTTACGTGCTGTGGCTGTTCGCCGTGGCCGCTGCTATGGCGCAAGTCCAGGAGGAAGGCGCTCCGGACCAGCAGTCACGCTTCCAGCGAACCGTCGCCTACCTGCAGCATGCCCCGGCCGAGGAACAGGCGGATTTCGCCGCGGCCGCGCTGGCCGAACTGGTCACCGTGTACATGGCAGAGGCGGACCTGGCTCGTGCCGGGTCGGCGCAGCAGGACGGCAGCGCGCGGGCCAGGCTGCTGGGCTGGTCCGTCGCGGTCGATCAATACGCGAACCAGTTGCTGCTGGTGCTCGATGACGTGGAGCAGGGCTTCCCGGTGTCACTGCGCCCGGTGCAGCAGGGCCCGGCAATCGTTACAGTCGCAGGCCGGGTGGTGATCCTGGGGCATCCACGGGCAGACCAGCAGGGGGGCTTTGAACAGCGTGTATTGACCTACTTCTGCAGCAGCCACGACTGTGGGCGCATGACCGCCGTATCGCCAGCAACCGGAAAACCCGAACCCATCCCGGCCACCGTCGTGAGGGTTCACCCGCTCTGGACATTTACCGCCAGCGGGCCGGTTTGTTCAAACGACGGGCTGGAACTGTCGTTCCCCACTAGCCGTGACCTCGGCAATTTGCGCAGTATCTGCGAGGAATTCGTCCAGGAAGTGGCGGCCCTGGCCACCGAGATTGCCGCTCAGCGCCGACTCGGCGTCGCCATCGACTGGGATCATATTGCAGTCACCGCAACACCCGGTCGACCGGAACACCTCGTGCGGCTCAACGCCGCCGGAGACTCCGTCCTGGTTACCATGCCATTGCTGTATGGTAGCCCGAACCTGCTCGCAGACATAAAATCCTGGCTGGCCGCCCGGGTACGCGGTGAACAGGTCCCCGCGCTCCGGCTCGATGCCGGGGATTACGGTTGGCAGGGGGAGGGTGGTTGATCTCATGCAGCCGCGCCCTGGCAGTTCCTGCGGTACTGCAGGAGCGGCGCCTTTCGCTCACCGGCTCAAAGCTGTAAATCCCGATATTGCGAGTATTGCGGCAAAATTGCCAATTGCACCGGTAACCACGCAC
>JAOUDU010000571.1 GCA_029859085.1 Gammaproteobacteria bacterium
GTTCACGGTGCGGGTGGCTCCCAGGGTTTTCGCCAGGGCCAGGCGCGCATCGATCACATCGGTGATCACCACGTTGCGCGCACCCGCGTGCCTGCACACCGCCGCCGCCATCACGCCGATCGGGCCGGCCCCTGTAATCAGCACATCCTCCCCCAGCAGCGGCCACTGCAGGGCGGTGTGCACCGCGTTGCCGAAGGGATCGAACAGGGCGGCGACATCCAGGTCGATGCCGGCGGAGTGCTCCCAGACGTTGGACATCGGCAACGCCAGGTACTGGGCGAATGCCCCGGGCCGGTTGACCCCAATGCCGCTGGTATGGGCGCACAGGTGGCGCCGGCCCGCCATGCAGTTGCGGCAGCGCCCGCACACCACGTGGCCCTCGCCGGAGACGATCTGCCCGGGCTGGAAATCGATCACGTTGGAGCCCACCTCGACGATCTCGCCGACGAACTCGTGGCCCACCACCATAGGTACGGGAATGGTCTTCTGCGCCCACGCATCCCAGTGGTAGATGTGCATGTCGGTGCCGCAGATCGCGGTGCGCCTGACCTTGATCAGGACGTCGTTGATGCCGAGGACCGGCTCGGGGACATCCTCCAGCCACAGGCCGGGGCGGGATTCTTTTTTGACCAGTGCTTTCACGTTAGTGTCCTGTGCGGGTAGGGGTGGCGAATCATACTGCCTACCCTATATGACGCAGGTAGTACGATATCTACATCACTGATATTGCTACCCGGCCACTTCAGCTGCCGTATTTGGTGCAAGCCAATGATATTGAGATAGAAATTGAGAAAAAGGAAGCATGTTCGCGCACTGTTGCGTCAAAGTAATAGGTGTCCAGCGATGGGGTGCGCGGCGACAACGACTTCCTGAGGGTATTCGGTGTGTAGTTCCATGGATTTTACTGACAAGACCTCCATTGTGACCGGTGGGGCCAGCGGTATAGGCCTGGCCTGTGTCAGGGGTTTGCTGGCGCGCGGTAGCAGGGTCATGGTGGCCTGGGTTTGGGCCATCACCAGATGTGGGCCATGCAGCACTACCGCGCCCGGCGGACGCGCTCTTTCCTCAGCATCTCCGGCTCGGGTCTTTCAGACCCCATGGCGGTAAAGCAGGTGGGCGAGGAGGCCATCTACCCCAATTTCCTGAAGATAGCCGAGGGCTATGGCGTGGCGTCGGAGCGCGTCACCCGGCGTGGGGACCTCGCCGCCGCCTTTGAACGCATGCTGGCCAACCCGGATGAACCCTAACTGCTGGACGTGATCGTCGCGGCGGAAGAAAACGTCTATCCCATGATCCCCGCCGGCGGCAGTTACCGGGACATCATTAGGAGCGAGGCAGACATGCCGGGGATTGGGCAGGGGACGCAGGGCAGCAATATCTGAAAGTTGGCTGCATCTGATGAATCATGACATCATATGACGTATCAGATGATGCTATATTATACATATGAGAAAAGCTGCCATGCGGACAACCCTGAACCTTGACGACGAACTCATTGCCGATGCACAGCGGATGACGGGTATTACCGAGAAGACCGCACTTGTCCGGGAGGGTCTAAAGGCCCTGATTGAGCGAGAGAGTGCCCGCCGACTCGCTCGTCTGGGCGCCAGCGAGTCCCAGCTCAAATCGGTGAGCAGGCGCCGGCCAGGCAATAAGTGATCCTCGTTGATACCTCGGTCTGGGTCGATCACCTGCGGCGTGGCAGCGATGATCTGGTCGAACTCCTCGAATCGAACAATGTGCTCTCGCATCCTTTCATAACGGGCGAGCTCGCCTGCGGCAACCTGAAAAATCGCGACCACTTGATAGCGAACCTGCAGCGGCTGCCCCAGGCGGTTGTTGCCTCGGACAGGGAAGTGCTGGCGTTTATCAAAGCCTATCAGTTGATGGGCAAGGGTGTCGGCTATATTGACGTGCATCTGTTGGCGTCTGTCCACCTGAGTCCGTCTGCACGGCTGTGGACTCGCGACAAGAAATTGGCAGGTATCGCGGCGGAGCAGGCTGTTTCCCTTTAGGCGACCACGAGGTTGGACTACTGGAATGTTTCCCTTAGTATCTACGGCGTGTTGACTCTCTGCGGCAGGTACCCCGGTGGAACCCAATGTTTCGGTATCAGAATATGCCAAGCGCAACCTGATCCTGGCGGCAATCCGCCTCCTTGCGGACTACGGGGTAGACTCGGTCTCCCTGCGCATGATCAACCGCGAGGCGGGTTCGAAGAATAATTCGGCCCTGCACTACCACTTTGGCAACAAGCTGGGCCTGGTAGCGGCGGTGGATGAATTTATCCAGCAACATTTCGATGCGGTGCGTGAACCCGCCCTGGCTGACCTGGAGGCACGCGCCACCGGCGGGGATGTGACCCTGCGGGAGATCATGGAGGTCTTTACCCAGGCCTATGTCGGTATCGTCGAGGGCTACGACTGGGGCTACGCGGCGGTGCGCACCCTGGCGCGCATGGAGTTTGACGGCGATGAGGTCGTGCACGAGCTTCTGAGCAAGTCCGCCGGTGTCAGCGTGCAGCGCTTCGCCAAGCTGAAGCGGCCGCTGCTGTCCCACCTCTCCCCCCGGCAGTTCAAGATGCGCCACAATTTCGTGGTGAATGCCACCATCCGTGGGTTCGCCGATTACCGCAATCTCAACCAGAGCTATTTTGGTGACCTGTCCGTGAAAAACCTGCGTGAACTGGCGCGGTTTTATACGGATATGGGCGTGGCCGTGCTCACTGCCCCGGCCTGATTTCCCCGCGTGGTTTGAACCGGGAAGCACTTTTCGCCCG
>JAOUDU010000573.1 GCA_029859085.1 Gammaproteobacteria bacterium
AACATCAAGCTCAAGGGCGATATGCGCTATCGCCACGAGACTATTGATGAAGAATACAAGGACGATCGCAAGCGCGACCGGGTTCGCGCCAGGATGGCGGTTATCGCCCAAGGGCCGGGCAACACCGAGATCGGGCTTGGCCTTGCCTCAGGTTTGACCGACCCGGTTTCCAGTAACCAGACCCTCGGCAACGGCGCCACGACAAAAGACATCAGGCTGGACCTGGCCTATGCAACCTGGCATGCGACCGAGGCCGCGTCTGTGACCGCGGGCAAATATGTCAACCCGTTCTGGCTGTCCGGTGGCAGTTCCCTGATCTTCGACGGCGACCTGCGTCCCGAAGGTTTTGCCGCGAGCTATAACAGCGGTATGTTCTTCGCCAACACCGCCTATATGTATACCGAAAGTGACGATGCCTCAGTTGATGGCACCCAGGGTGTCTACGGCCTCCAGGGCGGAGCCAAATTCAGCTTTACCGATACTACGGACCTGACCGCCGCACTGGCCTACTACGATGCCGGATTACGCGGTAGTGTAGGCGTATACGTTCCCACGGTTTTCTACGGCAACGGCACCGTGATCAACGCTGACGGCACTGAAGTCTACGCCAATGACTTCAAGATGGTTAACGCCGGGGTACAGCTGAATACCGCCCTGTTCGACCTGCCGCTCTCCCTGTTTGGTGATTATGTCTACAACGATGATGCCAGTGAGTACGACACCGGCTATGTTGCAGGCTTCTCCACCAGGATCAACAACCTGAGCTTCCTTTACCAGTACCAGAAGCTCGAGGCCAACGCCGTACTGGGCGCCTGGACTGACTCCGACTTCGCCGGTGGCGGTACCGACGGCGAGGGCAGCAAGTTCGTGCTCGGCTACGCTCTGACCAAGCAGTGGGCACTGTCCGCCACCTACTTTGACAACACCAGGGGAATGGACCTGGGCCCAGACGCCAGCTACAAGCGCTGGCAGCTGGATACCAGCTGGAAGTACTAGAGGCTTCGAGTTAGTCCCGCCAAGTTGCAAAGGCCCAATGCTTGGGTACAATAGCGCGCTGCCGGACGACCTCCGTCGCCGGCATTGCGTCCCCTTCGTCTAGTGGTCCAGGACACTGCCCTTTCACGGCGGTAACAGGGGTTCGAACCCCCTAGGGGACGCCACTATTGCGGGTACACCATGAGCCGTTACTGGAGTGATGTTGTCAGGCAACTGACGCCCTATATCCCGGGCGAACAGCCCCGGCTCAACAAGCTCGTCAAGCTCAACACCAACGAGCATCCCTATCCCCCGTCGCCCCTCGTGCTGGACGCGATCGCCAGTGTCACGGGGGAGGAACTGCGTCGCTACCCGGATCCTGAATCGACAGAGCTGAGGCGGGCGTTCGCCCGATGCAAGGGGCTGCAACCTGAACAGGTGTTTCTCGGCAACGGGTCCGACGAGGTCCTGGCCCATGTGTTCCAGGCCCTGCTGCGGCATGAGCATGCCCTGTTGTTTCCGGACGTCACCTACAGTTTCTACCCGGTGTGGTGTGACCTGTACCAGGTGTGCTGGCGCGCGGTGCCGCTGGCCCCGGATTTTCGCGTCGACCCGGCGGACTATCGTGGTGACAACGGCGGGATCATCATTCCCAACCCCAATGCACCCACGGGTGTGCTGCTGGGACTGGCCGGGGTGCGCCAGATACTGGAGCAGAATCCGGCTTCTGTGGTGGTGATCGATGAGGCCTATATCGATTTCGGGGGCGAGTCCGCGGTCAGCCTGATTCCGGAGTTTGATAACCTGCTGGTTGTCCAGACGATGTCGAAATCCTGGGCCCTCGCGGGGCTGCGGGTGGGGGTTGCGATGGGCAGCGCGGAACTGATCGACGGCCTGCAGCGGGTGAAAAACTCCTTCAACTCCTACCCGCTGGATGTGCTGGCGCAGCGCGCAGCCGTCGCCGCCCTGGCCGATGATGACTATTTCCGGCAGGCCTGCCAGCGCGTGGTGAAGAGCCGCGAGCGGCTGACAGCCGCGATGGGCAAGCTCGGCTTCGAGGTGCTGCCGTCAGCGGCTAATTTCATCCTGGCCAGGCACCCGGGCAGGGCGGCCCGGGAATTGTTTGCGGCGCTGCGCGCCAGGGGCATTATCGTGCGCTATTTCGACCGGCCGCGGATAGAGGAATACCTTCGCATCACCATCGGCACCGATGAGCAGTGCGACGAGTTGCTGGCGGCGCTGGGCGAGTTGCTGGCCTAGCGCTTTTTGAGAATGACACTGCCTATACTGTAGCCGGCGCCGAAGGAGCACAGGACACCGATTTCACCGCGCTTGAAGTCAGCCCGGTGCTTATGGAAGGCGATCACCGAGCCCGCGGAGCTGGTATTGGCGTACTCATCCAGGATGGTGGGCGCCTCCTCCTCGGTGGCTTCCCGGCCCAGCACCCGCTTCGAAATCAGCTGGTTCATGCTCAGGTTGGCCTGGTGCAGCCAGAAGCGCTTTACCTGGTTCGGTGCGATGCCCAGCTTCTCGAGCTGTCCTGATATCTGCGCGGCGACCGCCGGGCAGACTTCCTTGAATACCTTGCGACCCTCCTGCACGAACAGCTTGTCACGCTGGCCAACGCCGGATTCATCCCCGCGATTGAGAAAACCGAAATTATTGCGGATGTTGTTGGAGTAGATCGTTTGCAGTCTGCTGTCCACTATCAGGTACTGCTCGGTGGATGTGGCGGTAGCGGCCGGCTCGATAATAACCGCGGTGCAGACGTCGCCGAAGATGAAGTGAGAGTCGCGATCACGA
>JAOUDU010000574.1 GCA_029859085.1 Gammaproteobacteria bacterium
GGCATCGACCTCGTCGATGGGTGCGGTCACGTAAAGGCAACTGTAGTCGATCAGGTCTACCGCGGGCGGTGTGGCCACGCCGGGCGGGGAGGGCGTGACGTATTCACCGATTTCACCGTTGATCTCGGCCACGACTCCGGCGAACGGTGCGCGCAAGTAGGTATCCTCAAGCAGTACCTGGTTCATCTGCAGGTTTGCCTGCGCCATCTGCTCCTCGTCCCTGGAAGCCTGGCAGCCGAAACTGCCACCCTCGGCCCGGGTGCGCCCGAGTTCTGTCGCCTCCCGTGAGGCCAGCCCCTTCTCGAACAGTTGCTCCAGCCGCCTGGCCTCGCGCTCGGCATTGGCAGCTTCCACGCACATTTTTTCCGCGCCATGGCGCGCGGCCAGCAGCTGTGCCTCGGCCTGCGCGGTCATCGCCTTGCGGTCCTTGTTCCACAGGGACAGCAATACCTGGCCGGCCTCCACATGGTCGCCTTCGTCCACGTGCAACTGGTCAACCCGGCCGCCGATCGGCATGGAGAGCTTGGAGCGACGACAGGCTTCCACCGTGCCCGCACGCGTATTGGAAACCGTTCTCTCCACCGTGCCGCGCGAGACGCTGTGCAGTGACACCACGGGTGGGGGTTCCCTGCCCGCGTACCAGATCCCCGCCACTGCCAGTGCGACAAGGATGAGAAGGGCAATTAGCTTTTTCACGCCGGCTGGATTCCCTGTTTATCAAGTAAAAACCGATTATGACCCCTGCACCTTTCATTTTCGACGATTTATATCAACAGGTGGTGAACACGGGAATATGAGGCGGGGCCCGGCAAACGGTATACTCCGGCGCTGGTCCACAGCGTCGAGACAGGTCTGAACGGTGAGTTTTCCCACAGGTATTCCCTCGACCGCTGGCGTGGCAGCGCAACCGGGAACGAAAGCTTTCGGCACCGCCAATCTGCTGATCCTGGTAGCGGCGGCGCTGTTGTTCCTGTCCTGGGGCTATACCGAGATGGCCGGCTCCGATATGTGGTGGCATATCGCCGCCGGCCGTGAGCTGGTGCAGACGGGCACCCTGTGGATGGTGGATGACTGGTCCTTCACCGCCCACGGCAGGGACTGGCTCAACCACGAGTGGCTGGCGGACCTGATCTACTACGGCTGGGTCAGTGCCTGGGGTGTGCAGACCCTGGTCTACTGGAAGTGGCTGGTGCTGGTCGCCACTTTTGGGATGTTGCTGCTCGCCCTCGCGCGCTCCTGCGGCAACCCCCTGGCAGCGCTGGTCTGCTCCGTGTTCGCCGTTGCCAACGCGGCGCCCTTCCTGGATGTGCGCCCCCACCTGTACTCCCTGCTGGGCTTCAGCCTGTTGCTGCTGCTGCGATTGCAACGCCGGGCCGCCACCGGCCTGCTGGTGCTGGTTTTCATCGCCTGGGTGAACCTGCATGGCGGGTTTTTCTTCGGGCTGATGGCCCTGGGTATCCTCCTGTTTCCCTGGCGCGAGCCGAGTGTCGCCGGGATACGCGGCGCTGTCCTGGCGGGACTGGTCTGCCTGCTGGCCTGTTTGCTCAATCCCTCCGGCCTGAAGGTATTCCTGTATCCGCTGGCCTACGCTTTTGACGGGGCCTCGCCGTTTCGCCAGATCGGCGAGTGGCTCTCACCTTTCAAGCCGGGGGGCATAGCCTCGCCGCTGTTTTTCTACCTGATGTGGCTGCCCCTGCTCGCCCCGGTCTACCTGGTGCCGGCGCTGCGGCGCAAACTCGACGTGCCCTGGGAGGGTATTGTGCTCACCGCCCTGACCCTGGCCATGGCGCTGACCAGCCGTCGCTTTATCCCGCTGTTCGGGATGTCGCTGGCGGTTATGTTCGCTCCGCTGCTGGCCCTGTGCCTGGACAGGCTGCGCGGTGCAGGATTGAACCTTGCATTGGCGGCGGTGGCGCTGCTGGTCGGCCTGTTCCGGCTGCTGCCCTACCCGGTGCAGGCGGCCCCGGCCTTTCACTACCTGGTCGCCGAGTACACCTACCCGGTGGATATGCTGGATTTCATCGAGGCGAACCATATTACCGGCAAGGTGTTTTCCCTGTGGAACTGGGGTGGCTATATTCACTGGCGCACCGACGGCGGGCTCAAGGTTTACGTCGACGGCCGTGCCGACACCATTTACGACGCCGCTACCTACCGCAATTATGTCACCGTGCTGGGCTCCGGCCCGGGCTGGCTGGAACTGGTGGAAGCCAGCGGCGCCGATTACGTGCTGTGGCCGCATTCACGCGGCAACGGTGGTGAGAAATTGCGCGAACTGGTCGCCACCGGTCGCTGGCGGCCGGTCTACAGCGATGCGGTGTCATGGCTGCTGGCGCGCACTGCCACCGTGCCGGAAAGGGCGCTGGAGCCCTCCCCGCCGGGCCCCTGGCGCGACCTCGCGATGGCCAGGAACAGCCAGGTTGCGGGCAATACGGACATCGCCATCCGCTACGCCGAAGCGGTGCGCGAGGTAATGCCCTGGCACCGGGATGCCTGCGACCTGCTGGTCTCCAGCTACCGCAACCGGGGAGAACAGGGCAGGGCGCAGCAGGTACTGGCAGACTGCCGCAGCTATTTCCCCTCCGAATTCCTGCGCTGAGAAGCCCCGTCAGGAGCGGAATTGCCCCGGATTTTCCTTTCCCCGGGGGAGTTGAGTGAAACCCGGTAGCCGCTTATAATGCGCGCCCTCCACAGGACTATAGCTCAGTTGGTTAGAGCGCTACCTTGACATGGTAGAGGTCCCCGGTTCGAGTCCGGGTAGTCCTACCAA
>JAOUDU010000038.1 GCA_029859085.1 Gammaproteobacteria bacterium
CTGCCGCGGATGGTGCAGCAGGAAAAAGTGCTCCGGCGCCACCGCGTAGAAAATCACGATGGCCGCTGCCACCAGGTTGAAGATATGCCTGTGGCCCAGCACCCGGGTAACACCCAGCACCGCCACGACCAGGTACATGCGCACCTCTACCGGCAGGGTCCACAGCGAGCCGTTGACGCCCCCGGCCTGGGGATTGTCTGCAAACACGCCCGGCAGGCGGTGCGCGACGTCGGGGAACAACCTGGCGTTATGCAACAGGTAGGCCCAGGTGTCTTTCCGGGAGAAGTAGTCAGTCAAATCCAGGGTCGTGAGCACAGGGCCCAGCACCAGGGTGAGCAGCAGCAGGTTCACCCACACGGCGGGGTAGATACGCAGGATACGCGCTTCCGCGTAGACCAGAAGGCTCTGCCGGTTCTGGTAGCTCTTGCATACCAGGTAACCCGAAAGCACGAAGAACATTGCCACACCCACGCCCGGCAGGTCCGCATGGTAGGCGGTGACAGGGCGCAACCACGCGGAGACCGGTCCCGGGCCGCCGCCGGGGCCGTAGCACAGCGCGAAGGTGTGGCCCCACAGTACGAAGAACGCCCCGAGGAAGCGCAGGGTGTTGATATTGTTCTGGTGCAGGTGTGCCTCCCCGTGCATAAAAAAA
Source organism: Gammaproteobacteria bacterium (assembly GCA_029859085.1). Classification (GTDB taxonomy): domain Bacteria; phylum Pseudomonadota; class Gammaproteobacteria; order Pseudomonadales; family Halieaceae; genus JARRPM01. The sequence goes on from JAOUDU010000038.1 coordinate 653, forward strand.
CCCCGCGGAGCGGGGTTGTCAGTGGTCGGCGAATACGCTCAGGCGCGCATCTCCTCGATCTGGACCGCGGCGATTTTCTTGCCCTCCTCGGCGCTCTTCTGGAACTCCACTATCTGGTCGAAGTTCATATAGCGATAGATCTCCGCGGACATCGCGTCGAGGTCGCTGGCGAACTTCATGTACTCTTCCGGGGTCGGCAGCTTGCCCAGGATCGCACCCACCGCAGCCAGTTCGGCCGAGGTCAGGTAGACGTTGGCGCCGTCACCGAGGCGGTTGGGGAAGTTGCGGGTCGAGGTGGAGAGCACCGTGGAATTGGCCGCCACCCGGGCCTGGTTGCCCATGCACAGGGAGCAGCCGGGCATTTCCGTGCGCGCGCCGGCGGCGCCGAAGATGTTGTAGTAGCCCTCTTCCATCAGCAGGTGTTCGTCCATGCGGGTGGGGGGCACTATCCACAGCCGGGTGGAGATACCGCCCTTGTGTTTCTCCAGCAGCTTGCCCGCCGCGCGGAAGTGGCCGATGTTGGTCATGCAGCTGCCGATAAATACCTCGTCCACCTTGTCGCCGGCCACTGAGGACAGCAGGCGGGCGTCGTCGGGATCGTTGGGACAGCAGACGATGGGTTCCTTCACCTCCGCCAGGTCGATCTCGATCACTGCGGTATATTCCGCATCGGCATCCGCTTTCATCAGGCTCGGGCTGGCCAGCCAGTCTTCCATCTTGCGGGCGCGGCGCTCCAGCGTGCGGGCGTCGCCGTAACCCTCGGCAATCATCGAGCGCAGCAGCACGATATTGGAACGCAGGTACTCGGCGATGGTGTCTTCGTCCAGGGCGATGGTGCAACCGGCGGCGGAGCGCTCGGCGGAGGCGTCGGACAGTTCAAAGGCCTGCTCCACGGTCAGCCCGGTCAGCCCTTCGATCTCGAGGATGCGGCCTGAGAAGATGTTCTTCTTGCCTTTCTTCTCCACGGTCAGGAGGCCCTGCTGGATCGCGTAATAGGGGATGGCGTGCACCAGGTCCCGCAGGGTGATGCCCGGTTGCATCGCGCCCTTGAAGCGCACCAGCACCGACTCCGGCATGTCCAGCGGCATTACGCCGGTAGCGGCGGCGAACGCCACCAGGCCGGAACCCGCCGGGAACGAGATGCCCATGGGGAAGCGGGTATGGGAGTCGCCCCCGGTGCCGACGGTGTCGGGCAGCAGCATGCGGTTCAGCCAGGAGTGGATGATACCGTCCCCCGGGCGCAGCGAGACGCCGCCGCGGGTCATGATGAAGTCGGGGAGGGTGTGCTGGGTGTCGATATCCACCGGCTTGGGGTAGGCCGCGGTATGGCAGAAAGACTGCATCGTGAGGTCCGCGGAAAAGCCCAGGCAGGCCAGGTCCTTCAACTCGTCCCGGGTCATTGGCCCGGTGGTGTCCTGGGAGCCGACGGTGGTCATCAGCGGCTCACAATAGGTGCCGGGGCGGATGCCGGCGGTGCCGCAGGCCCTGCCCACCATTTTCTGGGCCAGGGTGAAGCCCTTGCCGGTGTCAGCGGGTATCGCGGGGGTGCGGAACAGGTCGGTGGCGCCCAGGCCCATGGTCTCGCGGGCCCGGGTGGTCAGGCCGCGACCGATGATCAGGTTGATGCGGCCGCCGGCGCGCACTTCATCCAGCAGCACGTCGGACTTGAGTTCGAATTCGCTCAGCACTTCACCCGATTCGGACAGGATCTTGCCGTCGTAGGGGCGGACCTCGATGACATCGCCCATACCGAGCTTGTCCACCGGTGCCTCGAATACCAGCGCGCCGGCGTCCTCCATGGTGTTGTAGAAAATCGGCGCGACCTTGCCGCCGATGCAGATGCCGCCGCTCTTCTTGTTGGGCACGCCGGGAATGTCGTCGCCGAAAAACCACAGCACCGAGTTGGTGGCGGATTTGCGCGAGGAGCCGGTACCGACCACGTCGCCCACAAAGGCGACCGGCAGGCCCTGCGCCTGCAGCTCCGCGATCTGCCGCATCGGGCCGGTGACACCGGGCTCGTCGGGCTTGAGGCCGTCGCGGGTCATCTTGTACATGGCCAGCGCGTGCAGCGGGATATCCGGGCGCGACCAGGCATCCGGGGCGGGGGACAGGTCATCGGTGTTGGTTTCGCCGGTTACCTTGAACACGGCGAGCCTGATGGACTCGGCTACCGCCGGCCGGCTGGTGAACCACTCGCCGTCCGCCCAGGATTGCATCACGGCCTTTGCATTGTCATTGCCCTTGTCGGCAAGCTCCGCCACGTCGTGGAAGGCCTCGAATACCAGCAGGGTATGCTTGAGTTCAGCCGCTGCGGTCGCGCCCAGTGCCTTGTCGGTCAACAGCGAGACCAGGGTCTCGATATTGTAGCCGCCGTGCATATTGCCCAGCAGCTCGACCGCCTTGGGCCTGTCGATCAGGGGGCAGGTGGCCTCACCCTTGGCGATGGCTGACAGGAAGCCCGCCTTCACGTAGGCGGCCTCGTCGACGCCCGGTGGCACCCGGTTGCTGATCAGGTCGAGCAGGTAGTCCGCCTCGCCTGCGGGCGGGTTCTTCAGCAGTTCTACCAGGGCGGCAACCTGCTCGGCGCTGAGCGGTTTCGGCGGTATGTTAAGGCTGGCGCGTTCGGCGACGTGTTCGCGGTATGCTTCAAGCACGGTATAGGGCTCCTTTGCATTGGTTGGATCGCGCGGGTGCTGATGCTCCCGGCGATAGCGGTATGACGGGTGATCGGAGCGCGAGTATAGCCCAGCGGGCTATCAAGATAAATTGACCGGGTGCTATATCGTGCATTCACCGGGGTGATACCGTACACTTTGCGCGTCATGCCCGCTGTGAAAAACCCCGCTGGAAAATGCCCGACAGACCCATAAAAACACCGTGTATCGGTGTGTGCTCCACCGGCATCGGCGACTCGGTCTGCCGCGGCTGCAAGCGGTTTGCCCACGAGGTAATCGACTGGAACAGCTACTCGCCGCAGCAAAAGGCCGTGGTCGACAAACGCCTGGGGGACTTCCTCTCCCAGTGTGTCAGCAACAAGCTGCGGGTGACCGACAGGGCCCTGCTGCAGTGGCAGTTACAGGTGCAGCAGCTGAGCTACCCGGCGCACCACGATGAGTACTGCTGGGTGTACAGCCTGATCAAGGCCGGCGCCAGCCAGATAGAGGACACCGCGGAGTTCGGCTTCGAGGTGGATATGGCTTTTCGCCCGCTGTCCCTGGTGCAGCTGCGGGAGCTCATCGACCGGGAGTTCTACATCCTCTCCCAGGCCCACTACGACCGCTACATGCTGACCCCGGACCTGTTTGCGGGGCGGGCCGAGTGAAGCCCGCGACCGATATCGCACCGGTTGCGGCGTTCCTGCACTGCGCCACGCCCGCGGCCTGGGTGGAATGGGCCCTGGCGAACCCGGGGATCCTGCTGGTCGATCACGCCAACTGCGAGAAAAAGGCCGCCTCCACCGCCCTCAACCTGATGTACCGCTATGTCGACCACCACCGCCTGCTGACGCGCCTGTCCCGGCTGGCCCGGGAGGAGCTGCGCCACTTCGAGCAGGTGATCGCGCTGATGCAGGCGCGGGGCATCGACTACCCCCAGTTGACCGCCGCGCGCTACGCCGGTGAACTGCGCCAGCTGGTGCGCAGCCACGAGCCCGCCCGGCTGGTGGACACCCTGCTGGTGGGGGCGATCATCGAGGCCCGCTCCTGCGAGCGTTTTGCCGCCCTGGTGCCGGTGCTGGACGACGAACTGGCGGGTTTCTACGCCTCGCTGCTGAAGTCCGAATCCCGGCATTTCACCGATTACCTGAAACTGGCCCAGGAGGCCGGGTCCGCGGGGGAGGTGGCGGCGAGACTGCCGGTGCTATTGCAGCGGGAGCGCGAGCTGATCGAGTCGCCGGACACGGAATTTCGGTTTCACAGCGGCGTGCCAGGATGACATATAACTTTAAAATATTTATATAAGCTATTGAATAATATCAAAATATATCAGCTCAACTGCATTCGCAGAGGCCTCGATGGCCGAGCCCTGTTCCTCCCAGGCGCCCAGCACCCAGCGCAGGCCCGCGGGACTCTCGTGGCGGGCGGGGCGGTGGGTGTGGCCGTGAATCAGCTGGCGCACGCCGTGGGCCGCCATGACCCGCTCCACCTCATCCGGGGTGACATCCATGATGTCCTGGCTCTTCATGCTGGTGGCCTCGCGGCTCTCGGCCCGCAGCTGCGCGGCCAGCGCGCGCCGCCGGGCCAGGGGCCGGGCCAGCAGGTCGGCCTGCCAGGCCGGCTCCCGGGCGCTGCGGCGGAACGCCTGGTAGTCGCTGTCCAGGGTGCATAGGGAGTCGCCGTGCATCAGCAGCGTGGGTTCGCCATGGAGGTCGATCACGGTGGGATCCGGCAGCAGCGTCGCCCCGGTGCTGGCGCAGAAGCCATCCCCCAGCAGGAAATCCCGGTTGCCGTGCATGATGAACAGTTCCGGACCGGCGGCGCTGTAGTCCCGCAGCAGGCCGGCCACTTCGGCGGCGAGCGGGGAATCATCGTCATCCCCGGGCCAGGCCTCGAACAGGTCCCCGAGGATAAACAGCTGTACACAGTGGCGGCGCCGGTCGAGGAACCGCGCCAGCGCCCGTGTCGCGGCGGGCCTGGCGGGATCGAGGTGAAGGTCTGAGATGAAACAGGTGGTGGACACGGGGTGGCCCTGCGGATCGATGGGTCCCCGCGCGGGCAGCTAGTCGATTATTTCAATGGTTTCGATGATGACCGCGTCGGTGGGGACGTCCTGGTGGCCTTTGCTGCTGCCGGTGGGCACGTTGCGGATTTTCTCCAGCACGTCATCACCTTCGACCATCCGGCCGAACACGGCGTAGCCCCAGCCCTGCATATTCTTGCCGCTGTGGTTGAGGAAGTCATTGTCCTTCACATTGATGAAGAACTGGGCGGTGGCCGAGTGGGGGTCGGTGGTGCGCGCCATTGCAATGGTGCCGAAATCGTTCCTGAGGCCGTTATCCGCCTCGTTCTGGATAGGCTTGCGCACGGCCTTTTGTGACATATTGATATCGAAGCCGCCCCCCTGGATCATGAAATTGTTGATCACGCGGTGGAAGATGGTGCCGTCGTAGAAACCATCCCGGGCGTACTCGAGAAAATTGGCGACGGTGATAGGGGCCTTCTCGGCGTCAAGTTCCAGTTTGATGTCGCCGAAAGTGGTGCGAATGATAACCATGCTGTTTCCCTGCTGGTGAATGTCGAAAGCGCTGCAATGATACGGGCTTTTGCGGGGCAGGAAAACACTCAGGGGCGAAGTTGGCCGGGTAAGTTGGAGGCAAATGCGGCTTAATGCCGGCGGGGACACGGCAGGTGGGTATAAGCCGGGATAATCTGCGGCTATAATACGCGCCCTTTTTATGCTGTAGCCGTGACGATTTATGGAAAAAACCCCCGCCAGTAATTTCCTGGAGGCAATCATCTCCGAGGACCTCGCCGCCGGCCGGGTCCAGGCCGTGGTTACCCGGTTTCCGCCGGAGCCCAATGGCTACCTCCATATCGGCCATGCCAAGTCCATCTGCGTGAATTTCGGCCTCGCGGAAACCTTTGGCGGGCGCTGCAACCTGCGCTTCGACGATACCAACCCGGAGAAGGAGAGCCAGGAGTATATCGACTCGATCCAGGCGGATGTGCGCTGGCTCGGTTTCAGCTGGGACGGCGAGGTGCGCTTTGCCTCGTCCTATTTCCAGCAGTTGTATGACTGGGCGGTATACCTGGTGGAGCAGGGCAACGCCTATGTGTGCGACCTCGATGCCGCCCAGGCCCGGGAGTACCGGGGCACGCTCACCGAGCCCGGCCGGGACAGTCCTTTCCGCAACCGCAGCGTTGCGGAAAACCTGGGCCTGCTGGCGCGGATGAAGGCGGGGGAGTTCGCCGAGGGGGAAAAGGTGCTGCGGGCGAAGATCGATATGGCCTCGCCCAATATGAATATGCGGGACCCCATCCTGTACCGCATTCGCAAGGTGCCGCACCACCAGACCGGTGACAGCTGGGTGATCTACCCCACCTACGATTTCGCCCACGGCCAGGAGGACGCGATCGAGGGTATTACCCACTCCATCTGTACCCTGGAGTTCGAGGACCACCGGCCCCTGTACGACTGGTTCATCGAACACCTGCCGGTACCCTCGAGGCCGCGGCAGTATGAATTCGGCCGGCTCAATCCCAGCTACACCGTCACCAGCAAGCGCAAGCTCAAGCAACTGGTGGATGACGGTGTCGTCGACGGCTGGGACGACCCGCGGATGCCGACGGTGGCGGGCATGCGCCGGCGCGGCTATACCCCGGCGGCGATACGCAAGTTCTGCCAGATGATCGGCACGACCCGCAGCGACGGTGTGGTGGACGTGGCGATGCTGGAGTTCGCGATCCGCGAGGATCTCAACGAGAACGCCCCCAGGGCGATGTGCGTGCTGAACCCGCTGAAGGTGGTGCTGACCGATTACCCCGAGGGGCGGGTTGAAGAACTGGTGGCGGCGCGCCACCCGACCCGGCCGGAACTGGGCGAGCGCGTACTGCCGTTCACCCGGGAGCTGTATATCGACGCCGAGGATTTTCGCGAGGAAGCCAACAAGAAGTACAAGCGCCTGGTGCTGGGCAAGCGCGTGCGGCTGCGCAATGCCTACGTGATCGAGGCGGTCGAGGCGGTAAAAGATGCCGCCGGCACCGTGGTGGAGGTGCATGCCCGGGTCATTGCCGACACTATCGGCAACGACCCCGCCGATGGCATCAAGCCCAAGGGCGTGATCCAGTGGGTGTCGGCATCCTCAGGCAGGCAGGCCACGGTCCGGCTCTACGACCGCCTGTTCAGTCACGAGTCCCCGGACAAGGGCGACCGCGATTTCATGGCGCATATCAACCCCGACTCGCTGCGGGTGGTGGCAGGGGCCTGGATTGAGCCCGCGCTGGTACAGGCATCGCCGGAACAGGGTTTCCAGTTCGAGCGCGAGGGTTATTTCGTGGCGGATCGTTACGACCACACCGAGCAGGCGCCGGTGTTCAACCGCACCATCGGCCTGCGCGACAGCTGGGGCGACCAGGGAGGAGCCGGGGAGTGAGCCTGCACCTGTACAACACCATGAGCGGGCGGAAGGAGCTGTTTGAGCCGCTGGTGCCCGATACCGTGACCATGTATGTATGCGGGCCCACGGTGTACAACCTGGCCCATATCGGCAACGCCCGGCCGGTGGTCGTATTCGACACACTGTTCCGCCTGTTGCAGACCCAGTTCGACACGGTCACCTACGCCCGCAATATCACCGACGTGGATGACAAGATCATCGCGGCGGCCAGAGAGGGGCAGCGCAGCATCGAGTCGGTGACGGATGAGTTCACCGCCAAGTACCGCGAGGATATGGCCCAGCTCAACGCGCTGCCGCCAACCCTGGAACCCCACGCTACCCACAATATCGACGCGATGCTGGCGCTGACCACCACCCTGATCCAGAAGGGCCACGCCTACGAATCCCGGGGGCATGTGCTGTTCGCGGTGGAGTCCATGCCGGACTACGGCAAGCTGTCGCGGCGCTCGCTGGACGATATGCTGGCGGGCGCGCGGGTGGAAGTGGCCGACTACAAGCGCCACCCGGGGGATTTCGTGCTGTGGAAGCCGGCGGCGGCCGATGAACCGGGCTGGGACAGCCCCTGGGGGCGCGGCCGGCCCGGCTGGCACCTGGAGTGCTCCGCGATGATCCGCGCCCACCTTGGGGAGACCATCGATATCCACGGCGGCGGCCGCGACCTGATTTTCCCGCACCACGAGAACGAGATTGCCCAGAGCCGTTGCGCCCACGGCGGGGATTACGTGCGCTACTGGATGCACAACGCGTTCCTGGATATCGACGGTGAGAAAATGTCCAAGTCCCTGGGCAATTTCCGCACCGTCCGCGACCTGCTGCAGCACTACCGCGGCGAGGTGTTGCGCTTCGCGCTGCTGTCGGCGCACTACCGCTCGCCGATGAATTTCTCCGCCGACCTGCTGGCCCAGGCCCAGGCGACGCTGGACAGCCTCTACGGCACCCTGCGGCAGGTGCAGGATATCGAGCTGGACGTGGAAGTGCCGCTGGCCGACGAGTCTTTCTACCAGGCCCTGAACGACGATCTCAATACGCCGGTGGCCATCGCCGAACTGCACGCCCTCGCCGGGCGCTTGCACAAGGCCTCCGCCGGGGAGAAGCCGGTGCTGAAAGCGCGCATGCTGGCGGCGGGTAACCTGTTGGGTATCCTGCAGCAGGACCCGCAGGCATGGTTGCAGTGGGGCGCTGCTGGAGATGCCATCTCAGCGGATGCGATCGAGGCGCTGATCGCGGAGCGGCAGGAGGCGAAACTGGCGAAGAACTACCCCCGGGCCGATGAAATCCGCCAGGAACTACTGGCCCAGGGTGTGGTGCTGGAGGATTCCCGGGAGGGAACCCAGTGGCGGCGCGGGTAGGCCAGGGTCCGGCGAAGTTTTTGGTCGAATAAATTCGACCCTCCGCGGTTATGTAGGGCCGAAGGACCAGCCCCGTTTTATCGGGTATTTATTCAGCCAAAACGACGGGGCATGCAGGGCAGAATCTATTCGGCCCAAACCCGCCAGTCGCCCGCACCCCCCAGGCTTTTTTCCCCCGACTGGACACTCTGCATGATCAGCGTATTGATGGTCATCGGGCCGACCCCGCCCGGTACCGGGGTGTAGGCGCTGGCCTTGTCCAGCAGGGCTGACAGCTCGATATCCCCCACGCCGCCGGGGTGGTAGCCGGCGTCCACCACCACCGCGCCGGCTTTTACCCAGTCCGCCTTGATGAATTCCGGTTTGCCCACCGCGCCCACCAGGATATCCGCCTGGGCGACCAGGGCGGGCAGGTTCTTCGTGCGGGAATGGCAGATGGTGACGGTGGCGTTCTTCTGCAGCAGCATCATTGCCATCGGTTTGCCGAGGATCGGGCTGCGGCCCACGACCACCGCGTGTTTTCCCTCGATCTCCACCTGGTAGTGCTCGAGGATGCGCATGATGCCCTGGGGCGTGGCGCAGCCGTAGGCTTCCTCTCCCATGGCCATGCGCCCGAATCCCAGGCAGGTAACGCCGTCCACATCCTTGCTCAGCGCAATGGCATCAAAACAGGCGCGTTCATCGATCTGCGGCGGCACCGGGTGCTGCAGCAGGATGCCGTGGACCTCCGGGTTGGCGTTCAACTCCTCGATCTTGGCCAGCAACTGCGCGGTCGTGGTAGCGGCGGGCAGCTCCACCGCGAGGGAGTCCATGCCCACCCGGCGGCAGGCGTTGCCCTTCATCTTGACGTAGGTGGCGGAGGCCGGGTCATCACCGACCAGGATGGTGGCCAGGATGGGGGCTTTACCCCCCGATTTTTCCTTCAGGCGCTTGACGCGCTGCAGCAGGTCAGCCTCGGTTTGGGCTGCCAGGGATTTGCCGTCCAGGACGAGTGCGGGCATTTTGCGGGGATCCTTTTGCTGGTTTGTTAAGAGTGGCGTATCTGGTGCGGGGCAATTGTCCCACGAGCCGGCCCCGATGGGAAAGGGCAAAACCCCAAAACCCCGGCAATAAGCCACCCCCGGCGTTGACGCTTACTGCGCCGGTGAGTATGATGCGCCCTCCTGAAAACGGGGGCTGGCGCCTGCGCCGGCGCAGTAACAATCGGGGTATAGCGCAGTCTGGTAGCGCGCCTGCTTTGGGAGCAGGATGTCGGGAGTTCGAATCTCTCTACCCCGACCACTTTCCACGTCACACCCGGGAGAGTGGTATATACCGGTTTTCAACAGCGCACGATGGTGGCCGTAGCTCATCAGGTAGAGCACTGGATTGTGACTCCGGAGGTGGCGGGTTCGAGACCCGTCGGCCACCCCATTAAAGCCCCTTTTTGAGGCGTAATTGCCTCGGCAGTGGGTTTACCATCAGCTTCCTGCCACAGCCTGAACCCTCCCTTGAACGCATTGGCGTTTTCGCCCGGGTGAACCCCCGGCGGCGGATCATCGAGGCGGCGCGCGTTGCCGCCGCCGACCACGACATAATCGGGCTCCAGGGCCGGCATCGCCGCGTTGCTCACGTGCTGTCGTCGTCCGCGCGCTCATGGCTCCAGGTCATCCGGCGGTGCCGCGACAGATCCTGCCAGCCGTCGGATACGCCAACGAAGGCGACGGAGCGCTGCAACCAGCCGGCGGGGCAGGCCAGTGCCAGCGCCACGCTGTCGCGCCGGGCGAACAGCATCGGTATCCCCTTGAGCTCGCCCAGCTGTGCACTGTTGCAAGCGCCGCTGTTGCCAAGGTGCGGTGACAGCAGCGCGAACAGTCAATAGTAGGCGACGGGATCCTTGAGCGGGGTAAAACGGATGCGCTGCCACGCCTGCTGCCGGATTTTCACCTGCCCGCTGCCTGCTTCGTGAGTCCCAGGTACCACTGCTTTCCCAGCAGCGGCTTGGTGGTCAGTTTGCTCTCCACTTTCAGTCCGGCAGCGGCAATATCGGCTGAAATCGTGTTGAAGGAAATGGGTACCCTGTCTGTCGCAGGCTCGCGCCGCAAGCGGTTCCGGAGCAGGAACGCCGCGGAGCTGACAGACGGGCTGCAGAAAAATGACATGA
>JAOUDU010000575.1 GCA_029859085.1 Gammaproteobacteria bacterium
CACCTCTCGTTTCACTTCTGGCATCGTGGCTCCTCCTCATCCTGCTCGCAGGGTTCATGCTATCGCGACCACCGCCAGTTCTGAAGGCTTTTCGCGACCGCTGGCGACCCGGTTGCCGGCTTCGGCGAGCTCGATGCAGCCGGCCAGCCAGCTGCCCCCGTCGGCGCTGTGCAGTATATCCCCCACACCGCCCGGGTGGCGGACCTGCAGGGTCCAGTCGGCTGCCCTGTGCGCGTCGCCCGGCGGCAGTTCCATCGCGGCCAGGGCCTGTTGTACCGCGCCGGCGTCAAAATCAAAGTGCAGCTGCAGCACCTGTTCCGCTCCCCGGCGGGGGCAGAGGGCCTCGTCGAGCTGCAGGGCCTGCAGCGCGGCGCGGGGGGCCAGCCCGTGCGCCTCGAAGTGGGCCACCAGCACGGCGGCCGCCGACCGGTAAAGCGCGTCGCGCTGGCCGAGGGCGGCGAGGTACAGCCGGTCCCTGTGCTCGTAAACCGACATCCGGTCAGCGAGGTCGAAATCGACCATATCCGGGCGCAACAAATCCAGCAGGGCGCGCAGGATATCGCGCAGCAGGGGCGACACCGGCACCTCGCCCCCCAGCGCCAGCAGGCGGGTGGTCAGGGGCATGATGTGCCCGTGTACCAGCAGGATGTGGGCAGTGATCAGGAAATACCCCTCCTCCCCCTCGTCCCGGCTGAAGCTGTGGCAGCCCACCACGTACTCGCCCTTGGCCTTGCCGTAGCCGGCCACCGGGATGGCCTCCAGGCGGTATTCATCGCGCCGGGCATAGAACTCGGTGCCCGGCAGCAGGGTATAGCCGAATATATTGATATTGGGGAACGTGGCCAGCAGCTGGTCGAGGTTGCGCTCGAAATCCGCCAGGTTGTCACCGGGCAGGCCCCAGATCAGTTCCGCCGCGATGGGCACGCCCTGCTCCGCCATCGACTTCGCGATGGGCGCGTACTCATTTGAGCTCATATTCTCGCGATTGCTCAGCCGCAGCGCTTCCGGTGTCAGGGTCTGCAGGGCCAGCTGGTAATGGGGCAGCAGGCGGGCGCGATGGAGTAACAACGCGATCTCCTGCACCTGGCGGCTGTGCTTTTTCGACCAGGAGGTGGCGAATGACAGGGGCAGGCCGGTGCGCGCCTTGAGTTCGACTATCAGCTCGGCCTTGGCGCGGTCCAGTTTCAGGGCGCCGAAATTGGAATCCGCCAGCCAGATATTCTTGATGCCCGCCGCGACGATGGTTTCCCAGTCCTCGCGAATGCGCTGCAGCGGCCACTGGTACATCTTGCTGCCGATGGCGCCGGTGCCCCATTCGCAAAAGGCGCACTTGAAGGGGCAGCCGCGGCTGGTCTCGTAGGCAATGGAATCGTACAGCGGCCTGCCGTCGGCGCCGGTCAGCTCCAGCACGTCCAGTGGCGAGGGAAAGCGCTCCAGCTCGCGGCAGCGCTGCCGCTCGCGGGTGGTGATGATCCCCGAGTCCGCGCGGCCGGGATCGGAGAGAAAGGCCAGCCCGTCGATGTCTGCCCATTCCGCCGGGTCCTCGCAGTCGAGGAATTCCTGGAAACTGACCTCAGCCTCTCCCAGGAAAATAACGTCAATCGGGTCGATACCGAGGTAATCCCCGGCCTGCTGCACATGGGGCCCCCCCGCCACGATAAGCAATTCGGGCAGCAGGCGCTTGAGTCCGGCGGCGAGCGCGAGAAACTCCGCCGCATTCCAGGTGTAGAAGCTGAAACCCGCCAGCGGGCGCAGGCCCTCGGCCAGGGCCTGTCTCGCCGCGGGTAAGCCGGTGGCCTGCCAGCGCTCCAGCCAGGGGGCGATGTCGTCGGCGCGCTGGAAATGCACCAGTTCGATGTCGGTGGCTGCGGCGCTGGCCCCATAGCTGCGGAAATACGCCGCCAGGGAAGCGGTGGTGGTGGGTGGGGCATTGAACTGCTCGGAATCCATGCTCAGCAGCCAGACGGGACGTTGCAAGGCAGCGCGCTCCTGATCTCCAGTGTGATCTGGAATGTATAGGAATAGCGCGCCGATGCCCACCCGCGCGGGCAGGGCAAATTGCATTGATCTCGGGGCGGTTCCGCTCGTTACACCGCCGGGCAGCGCTCGCTTGCCTGGCTTGTCGCAGCGGGAATGTCGCTGGTGTGGGAATCGGGAAGGGAAGAAAGGTTCGGCCGGCGCCGGGCGCCGGCAGGTGTGTTACAGACCGGCGCCATCTGGGGCGCCGGGAGTTTGCCGCGATCTAGTAGTCGTCGAGCCGCAGGTCGTAGTAACCGAGTTCGTCCCGCAGGCGACGCTCTTCCAGGCGTTGCTCGGCGCGGCGGCGCTTGGCAGCCAGGCGCTGTTTTTCGGTGGAAATCGGAATCAGTTCCTGCATCTCATCCTCGGAAATATCCCCGAGCACGGGCTCAAAAAAATCGTCGAGTGGCTCTGCTGCGGCCGAGTCCTGATTGCGTTCCGTCATAAATCACCTCCGGATGATTTGGTACTGCCATTTCGCGGCAATATCACTCAGGGTTTGGGGCCTGTAAATGTTTTTTTTAAGAAATATTTTACAAAATACCCCCCCCAATCCGGTGGAGTTCGGCCTTCCTGGCAGGTGATCGGCGGCCTGCCTGCCATCCCTGGCACTCCTGTGCCCTGCGCTACTTCCCTGTAATGGCCTTCCGTGGCCCCTGTCGCACCTGCCCGGCAGGCCGCCTGGTACCAGTACAGCAATACCCGTGCCAATTCCGGCCAGGCCCGCGGGTCCCGGTTT
>JAOUDU010000577.1 GCA_029859085.1 Gammaproteobacteria bacterium
GCCGATATCGTAGACGTAATAATCCCCGACCTCGGGGATATGCTCTTCCCTGCAGGCAAACTGCCAGGTGCGGGGCCAGAGATTGTCGAACTCCTTTCTGGCATATGCCGGATCGATATAGCGATCAATCGAGATATCCTCGTCGCCCATGTACTCATAGGACTCGGAGCGCACCCAGCCGGGAGCGGCGACCTTGTCCCGGGCTATGATCTCCTGGGTGGTGGGCTCATTCGGGCAGCGTGCCGCACCCGGCGCCGAATCCTGCTTTCTTTCAAGAACCTGGTTGCTCATGAGTCACCTCTGGAATAACTGCCCGACGGCCTGTGTGGCATAGTAACGCCATTATCTGCACCGCGCATTATGCCACCACCAACACAGGGCCAAAATGACTGGGTGCGCATACCAACTTGCCTGCCCCTACCCCGCTGGCGAATACAGTTGTCCCGGACGGCTGAATTGCTCTAGTCTTTGGTCCAGCGCAAAAACCCGGGAGACAGAAATGATAAGGGGCATACACCATGTTGCCGTGCACGTTCGCGACCTCGATCGGATGATCACCTTTTACCGGCAGGCCTTCGGCTTCGAGATCGTCGGCGACCAGTTCGGCTGGAGCGACGACAAATTTGTCGACGCTATCGTCGATGTCCCGGACTCGGCTGCCCGCGGCGCGATGTTGCGCGCCGGCACCTGCTATATGGAGCTGTTCCAGTACAGCGCCCCGGCGCCGGTGTCCGACACGCCGCTGCAGCCCTTTGACAAGGGTTATACCCATTTTTGCGTCGACGTGACCGATATCGAGGACGAGTTTGTGCGCCTGAAAGGGCTGGGTATGACCTTCAACCAGCCCGCCCCCATCGATGTGGGTCACGTCAAGACCATCTACGGCAGGGACCCGGAGGGCAACCTGATCGAAATCCAGCAGACCGCCGATAACTGTGATTTCCAGCTGGCTGCATTGCCACCCGTCGCTCGCTAGGCAGCTCATCATACAGGGCTGCCATGACCACCCTTGATGACAAGTACCTGCAGCGCGAAGGGCGGGTTTTTATTTCCTCCAACCAGGCCCTGGTAAGGCTGCCCCTGGACCAGGCCCGGCGCGACCGGGCGGCTGGCCTGAAAACCGCGGGCTACATATCGGGTTACCGCGGCTCTCCCCTGGGGGTCTACGATTCCGCGCTGTGGGCTGCGCAAAAGCTGCTGGACCAGCACGATATCCTGTTCCGGCCCGGGCTGAACGAGGAACTCGCCGCCAGCGCCATTCGCGGCACCCAGGAGCTCGACTGGTTCGGGAAGTCAGCATTCGAGGGCATATTCGGCCTGTGGTACGGCAAGGGCATCGGCGTCGATCGCGCCTGCGAAGCGCTCAAGCTGGGCAACCTCGAGGGCGCCGCCGCCAGAGGCGGCTACCTGGTGGTGGCCGGTGACGATCACGGCGGCAAATCCTCCGACAGCGCACACCAGTCCGAACAGACGCTGATCGCGGCTTTCGTGCCGATACTCTACCCCGCCAGCATCGGCGAGATAATTGAATTCGGCCTGTTCGGCTGGGCCATGTCGCGGTTCAGCGGTTGCTATGTCGCCCTCAAGTGCGTGACCGATACGCTGGATCTTTCCGGCTGCATCGAGCTGCCGGATCCCTTCCGCGCCTACACGGTTCCCGCCGACATCCAGCTGCCGCCGCAGGGGCTCAACCTGCGCCCGAACCTGCCGCCGCTGGTGGAGGAGGAAGCGCTGGTCAACCACCGCCTGCCGGCCGCCACCGCCTTCGCCAGGGCCAACGGCATAGACAGGGTCGTTATCGACGGGGTGCGCCGCACCCTGGCCATCGTCAGCGCCGGCAAGGCCTACCTCGATGCCAGGCAGGCACTGGCTGATCTCGGGCTGGACGATGACAACTGCCGGGAGCTGGGTATCCGCCTCTACAAGCCGGGACTGATCTGGCCGATGGACCCGGAGCAACTGTCCGACTTCGCCCGCGGCAGTCGCGCAGTGCTGGTGATAGAGGAAAAGCGTCCGGTGATGGAAGACCAGGTCGCAACGTTCCTGTATCGCCTGGGCGGCGACCAGCGCCCTGCCCTCACCGGGAAAAGGGATATGCACGGCGC
The DNA here is from genome assembly GCA_029859085.1 of Gammaproteobacteria bacterium. Classification (GTDB taxonomy): domain Bacteria; phylum Pseudomonadota; class Gammaproteobacteria; order Pseudomonadales; family Halieaceae; genus JARRPM01. The sequence goes on from JAOUDU010000577.1 coordinate 2,106, forward strand.
GCCGCTGCTGCCTGTGGTGGGCGAATTGACTGTCGCCGGGATCCGCCACGCGATCGGGACCCTGTTGCGCCAGCTCGGGATCAAAGACGAAGGCGTCGAATCCCGCCATGCGCGCTTCAGCATGCTTGAAACAAGGGCATTGACCGCCGGCAGCGACAAGCTGCGCCCGGCCTATTTCTGTTCGGGCTGCCCGCACAACACCAGTACCCGGATCCCGGATGGCTCGCTGGCCCTGGGCGGCATCGGCTGCCACGGCCTGGTCGCCGTGGTAATGGACCGCAATACCATGCAGTTCATGCCGATGGGCCACGAGGGCTCACCGTGGAACTCGGTCAGTCACTTCGTCGATACGCCACACGTTTTCCAGAACATCGGCGATGGCACCTACTCCCACTCCGGCATCCTCGCGATCCGCGCGGCGGTCGCCGCGAAAGTGAACATCACCTACAAGTTGCTGTACAACGACGCCGTGGCGATGACAGGTGGACAACCGGTAGAGCTGCAAGTCACCCCGGTCGATATGGTCAGGCAGCTGTTGTCCGAAGGGGTGCGGCCGGTCCACCTCGTCTCCGACCATCCCGGGCAGTATGCCCACGCCAGCCTGCCTGGACACGCCAGCGTACACCATCGCGACCAGCTCGACAGGCTGCA
>JAOUDU010000576.1 GCA_029859085.1 Gammaproteobacteria bacterium
CCCCTTCGGCGCCAGGGTTCGCGTGTCGAAGATCGTCAGGACATCCATCCGGTCGCCGCGGCTGCCCCGCGAGTGGAAAGTTTCCGTGGCGTAGATTTCACCGCGCTTGGGCGACTGGGCGATATTGCCGATCAGCGACACGTTGAAGGTGCCCTTCACCTGCGTCGCCAGGGTGTCGGCGGCGGTATCGATGACATACACCTTGCCGTCACCCATATGGAAGAAGCCGGCGTCATGCACCAGGAACCAGCTTGGGGGATAGTTCGCAGGCAGGGTCTGGATGACCCCGGTAGGCTCTATGGGCAGCGGCGGTGGCAGTTGTCCCTGCTGGGCGAGGGCGGTACCGGCAATAATGGCTCCGGCTGCTGCTGCCAACAGGCACCGGCCTTTACGTGCAATCATCATGGCTAAGCTTCCTGTTTCTGTCCCGTCAACTATAAAAGGATCTGAGTACCGAGGCTACCTTATCCCTTGGCGATGTACAGAGACTGGATGTTGGTGTATTCCTCCAGTCCGTAGCGCCCGAACTCCACCCCCATGCCCGATTCCTTCACCCCGCCAAACGGCATATTGGGCTGGATCATCGCGTGGCTGTTCACCCAGGCGGTACCGCATTCCAGCCGTCCGGCGAGCTCGCTGGCGCGCGCCACATCCGCCGACCAGACCGAACCGCCCAGGCCGTTATTGCTGTCGTTGGCCCTGCGCAGCGCATCTTCCACGTCGCTGAACTTGAGTACCGGCAGGATGGGGCCGAAAGGCTCCTCTGCCACCAGCCGGGTGTCGTCGGCAATATCGGCCACGATGGTGACCGGGAAGAAATAGCCGGCACCCTGCATCGGCTCGCCACCGGTGAGGAAGCGGGCGCCGCGGGCTTTGGCCTCGCTGGCGATTGCACAGACCTTGTCGAACTGGGTTTTGTTCTGGATGGGCCCGAAATCGACACCCTCGACACTGCCATCACCGGTTTTCACGCTGCGGGCAATGGCGGCCAGGGCGTCGCACATCTCGTCGTAGATATCCTCGTGCACGTACAGCCGCTTGAGGGCGGCGCAGGTCTGGCCGTTGTTGAACAGGGCCGTGGCGAAGATCTTCGGCGCCGCCGCCGCGACATCGGTATCGGGCAGCACGATGGCGGCATCGTTGCCACCCAGTTCCAGGGTGATGCGCTTGAGGTTGCCGGCGGCGCTCTGCATGATCTTCTTGCCGGTGGCGGTGGAGCCGGTGAATACGATCTTGTTGATATCCGGGTGGCTGGACATGGCGGCGCCCAGGCTGCCGTCGCCGGTGACGATATTGATCACCCCCGGCGGCAGGATCTCGTTCATGATCTCCACCGCCCGCAGGGTCGTCAGCGGGGTGAACTCGGATGGCTTGATCACCACGGTATTGCCGCTGCGCAGGGCCGGCATGACGTGCCAGATGGCGATCATCAGCGGGAAGTTCCAGGGCGTGATCGAGCCGATGACCCCCAGGGGCTTGCGGTGCACCTCGATACGGGCCTCCTCATTGTCCTGGATCACCTCCACCGGCAGTTCCAGGTCGGCGGTGGCGTGGGCCCAGCCCAGGGTGCCACCGATTTCAAATGCCCCGCCCATACCGGCAAAGCCGACACCCGGTTTGCCCTGTTCGAGGGTCAGCAGCCTGGTCAGCTCCTCGCTGTGGGCACCCAGGGCATCGGCGATGGCGTGTATCAGCCGCGAGCGCTCGGCGTCCGGGGTGGCACTCCAGGCGGGAAAGGCCCGCCGGGCGGCGGCCACGGCCTGGTTGAGATGATCCACAGTAGCCTTCGGGGCCTGGGCCACCACTTCCTCCGTGGCCGGGTTGAGCACCGGGAATGTTTCCGCAGTGGATACTTTTTTCCCGTCGATTATCAGGTTGTACGCGGGCATGGCAATGCTCCCTTTAATTATTCACGTTGTATTAAAGCACAAAAATCTCCAGCCACATGGTTTGCCAGCGAAGTCGGTAATGGGCTGAGGGGGAAGTTGCCCGCGCTCGCCGCCCGGGCACAACCCCTGACGGCGGTACTTACTCAGAAACGGTAGGAAATCGTACCACCGTACCAGCGGGGAGGTGCATACACTTCCTGGCTTATCCCCAGCAGGCCCAGGTCCAGGTTATAGAGTCGGTATTGCTCGTCCCCGGCGTTCTTGACCCACGCGGCGAATTCCCAGGCATCGTCCGAAGTGGTGTAGCTCAAACGGGCATTCCAGACCAGGTAGGCGTCCTCCTTGGATATCTGGGAGTTGGTCGCTTCAATATACTGCTCATCGTTCCAAACGCCGTCGACCTGGGCAGCCATAGTTCCACCCAGCATGCTCCACTCGTAGCGTGCAAGGCCGTTGATGCTCCACCTGGGTGCATTCGGGAATTCGGCTTCGTTGAGCCCACCGAACGGGTCGGGCACGGCGTCAACCGAGGAGTCAATGTAGGCTACGCCCAGCAATATATCCAAACCCTCAGTTGGAAATACCGTCAACTCCAGTTCCCCGCCCCAGGAATCGGCATCCGAATTGGTCACCTGCGGGGTCAATTCCAGGAGCGAAAACGCCTGGTAATCTTTGTAGTCGTAGTAATAGACGTCTGCATTGAGGCGCGCCCAGTCGTTCTGCGTCTTGAAACCCACCTCGTAGGAATAGAGCACTTCCTGGTGATGTTTCAAATTTGCCGGGTCGGTTAATGCCACTACACCCAAAGGATCGATAGACCAGTTACCACCCTTGATGCCACGGTTCCAGGACCCGTACAACAGCGTG
>JAOUDU010000579.1 GCA_029859085.1 Gammaproteobacteria bacterium
CCAGGTGCGCGCCGCGTTTGTCTGCCTGCCGGGTGCCGAGCGGGTACTGCAGCGGATGAAATCCCCCCTTGTTACGACCCAGGGCAGTGCCGGCCCCGGGCAGGCAGCTCAACACCCGGCCACTAGCGCCGACCGGGGCCTGCTGCTGCTCAACTGGGCGAACGCGCTCACCCCGCAGGACGTGTCACGATTCGAGGTCTTCGCCCCGGTGACGGCGGACAACGTGGTCAGCGCGGGTGTCGGTACCCTGCCGCAGGAGCGGGAGCGCCTTGCCGCCACCTTCAGCCGGCATTTCGAGCATATTTATGTCGCGGTGAAATCCTGGGAGCCCCCCCTGGCAGACCTTGCCGATATCCTGGCGGGCTTCGAGCGCGTGCCGCGCTGCACGCTGTACCTGGTGCCGTTGCCCCACAAGCCCGTGAGCGCGGCCAGGCTTGCGGATTGGCAACTTTTCGCCCGGGGACTGGCCTTTGGCGCGGTGGATGTTCAGGCATTGGAAAGCCAGTGAGATGAGTGTTGCAAACCGGGAGATCGCGCCGTGACAGTTCCGGTGTTCGCCGTCGTGGGACGCCCCAACAAGGGCAAGTCCAGCATCGTGGCCACCCTGGCCCGGGATGATGCGGTGTACATAGATGCCAGGGCCGGCTCCACCCGTGAAGCCCGGCGCTATCCCATGAAGGTGGACGGGGAAACCCTGTACGAACTGGTGGATACCCCGGGCCTGCAACGCGCCCGGGCGGTGCTCGACTGGCTTCGGGCCCACTGTGCTGACGCCGCGGCCCGGCCCGCCGCGGTCAAGGCTTTCGTCGAGCAGCATGAAGGCGACCCGCGCTACCGGGATGAATGCCAGGCGCTGCGGCCGGTGGTCGATGGGGCGGGGATCATCTACGTGGTTGACGGCTCCTGTCCCTACGGCGCCGACTACGAGGCTGAGATGGAGATCCTGCGCTGGAGCGGACGGCCCAGCCTGGCGCTGATCAATCCCATCGAGGGCGAGGAGTTTGTCGAGGAGTGGAGCGCCGGCCTCGGCCAGTTCTTCCGCACGGTCCGCACCTTCAACGCCCACCGGGCGGAGGTCAGCAAGCAGTTGGAGCTGCTGGAATTATTCGGCCACCTGGATCCCGCATGGCGGCAGCCGCTGGAGCGAGCGGTCGCCATCCTGCGACAGGATCGGCAGCTGCAGGTGCAGGGAGCCGCCAGTTTCATCACCGACCTCATCGTCGAGGCGATCAATTACAAGGTGGAGCAGGCGGTGCCGGACGGGCTGCCGCTGGAACCGGTGCAAAAATTGCTGTTCGAGCGCTACAAGGCGCACCTGGTAAGGCGCGAGCGCCAGTGCCGGCAGCGGGTCGAGGAGCTGTACTACTACACCCACCTGAAAAAGTCAGAGCAGGGCCTCACGCTGGAGGAGTCGGACCTTTTCAATATCGAGCAGTGGTACCTGTGGGGGCTCGGGGAAAAATCCCTGCTGGTGGTGGCCGCCTCTGCCGGCGCGCTGGTGGGTGGTACCACCGGTATTGCCCTGGATGCCGCCAGCGGCGGCCTGCTGGGTGGGCTGGGCACGCTGGTTGCCGGTGCCGGCGGGGCCGTCAGCGGGGTGTGGGGCGCGCGCAAGTACGCCGACAAGATCGGCCAGGTGAAGGTGAAGGGGATTCCTACCGGCGGCCAGCTGGTTTCCTACGGGCCTTCCAGGAACATCAATTTTCCCTTTGTGCTCTTGGGAAGGGCGCTGCTCCACCAGCGCCTGATCAGTATCCGGACCCACGCCGATCGCAATGCGCTCGACCTCAGCCAGCCCCTGCTGGACTGGCTCGGTGACAGCCAGCGCAAGCGCCTGGCGAGGATCTTCGATGACATCCGCAATGACAGGAAGCCTGGTGAGCGGCGCGCCGAGCTGGGCGCGATGATCGCGAACTGGTGCGATGATGGCGCCCCCACACAGCAGCGCGGCGGATGATCCCGCGATGCGCTGGCGGCGTATAGTACTGCAGCCGCCCGGTCGCGGCCTCACAGCTTTCGAGGAGATTACGATGAAAAACCTGGCATTCCTGTGTTGTTTCGCCCTGGCCGCCGTTGGCGCCCAGGCAGCGGAGCTCAAGGTTGGCGATCCGGCACCGGATTTCACCCTGCAGGCATCCGACGGCAAGACCTACACCCTTTCCGATTTCAGGGGCAAGCAGGCGGTGGTCATTGCCTGGTTTCCGAGGGCTTTTACCAGCGGCTGCACGGTTGAGTGCAAGTCGCTGGCCGAGAATGGCCACCTGATCCGCAAGTATGACGTCAGCTACTTCATGGCCAGCGTCGACCCGCTGAGCAAGAACATCGGGTTTGCCGAGTCTACCGGGGCAGATTTTCCGCTGCTCAGCGACCCGGGAAAGGAAGTGGCCAGTGCCTATGGCGTCCTGTCCATGGGGATGGCCATGCGCGAGACCTTTTATATCGACGTCAATGGCACCATCGTGCAGATAGACCGCGCGGTAAATCCGGCCACGTCCGCCCAGGACATTGCCGCGAATCTCGGCCAATTGGGTGTGGCGCTCAGCGCCAGATAAAAAGCCGCCCCGTGAGGGGCGGCGGAAGGGACTCTGGATGGAGATGCAAGCGTCCCGCCTTCCCTGGCAGGCCATAAAGCGATACTTACAGTAACGCGCCTGTGTGACAGATACGTGACAGTCGCTGTACTGGATCACACGCAGGCGGGGTCCCATCTAATATATCGTCGAGATATACCCCATAACCTACTGAAATATAT
>JAOUDU010000578.1 GCA_029859085.1 Gammaproteobacteria bacterium
CTATGCCCTCTCCGGCGCCGGCCTTTCCGACCTGGAACTGAGCTGGCTGGTGGACGACACCATCGCCCGGCGCCTGATCACGGAGCAGGGTGTTGCCCAGGTCAGCCGGGTGGGCGGCGTCGACCGGGAGATCAATGTCACCCTGGATACCGGCCGGCTGGAGGCCCTCAACCTTACCGCGCCACAGGTCAACGCCGCCCTGCGCAGCGCCAGCATCGACGTTCCCGGCGGCCGCGCCCAGGTGGGTGGGCGCGAACAGACGGTGCGCGTGCTCGCTGCGGCAGAGACGGTTGAGAGCCTCGGCGACATGGTACTCTCCACTGGCGCGGGCCGCGAAATCCGCCTCTCGGATGTGGCGAGCGTTGCCAGCGGCGCCGCCGAGCGCCGCGGATTTGCCGATCTCAACGGGGAATCCGTGGTCGGCTTCCAGGTGATGAAGACCAAGAAAGCCTCCGACGTGGCCGTGGCCCGCAGGATCGAGGAAGCCACCAGAAAGCTGGCGCAGGAATATCCCGACCTGCACTTCCAGCGGGTCATCTCCACCGCGACCAGCACCCAGGAAAGTTTCACGGCGACCCTCAATTCCCTGGTAGAGGGCATGTTGCTGGCCGCACTGGTCGTGTTCCTGTTCCTGCGCAGCTGGCGGGCCACCCTGATCGCCGCGCTGGCCATGCCCATTTCCCTGATACCGACGTTCGCGGTGATGCACGCCATGGACTTCAGCCTCAACATGATCACCCTGCTCGCCCTGACCCTGGTGATCGGTATCCTGGTGGATGACGCCATCGTCGAAATAGAAAATATCCAGAAACGCGTGGAGGCCGGTGAAAATCCCTATGACGCGGCGATGATTGGTGCCGACCAGATCGGGCTGGCCGTACTGGCAACCACCCTCACTATCGTGGTGGTATTCCTGCCCGTGGCCTTTATGGGTGGCTTTGCAGGTCAGTTCTTCAAGGAATTCGGTTTTACCGTCGCCATCGCGGTGCTGTTCTCGCTGCTGGTCGCCCGCCTGTTGACCCCCCTGCTGGCGGCCTATTTCATCAAGCCGGCGGAATCGCCGCAGCCGCGAGCGGCATTTGAGGGGCTGTATCCAAAGGTACTGGATTTCGCGCTGGCGCACCGCTGGTTGTCACTGGCGGCAGGTGTCGGCCTTACCGTGGGTTCACTCTTCCTGGCGGCCAGCCTGCCCGCGGGACTGACACCGCCGGAGGATAACGGTATCGTCCAGCTGACCATTGACGGCGCGCCGGGGGCGACCCTGGAGGACATGCGCAGCAGCAGTGAAATACTGAACCGCAGGCTGATGTCACTGCCCGATGTCGCAAGTGTGTTTACCCTGGTGGGCGCCGGCGGCGTCGATGGCGATATCCGTTCCGGCATTGTCACCGTGTTACTCGCACCGGACAGGACCCGTACCACGCAACAATTCAGCGAGGACATCAGGCCGCTACTTCTGGAAATACCGGATTTGCGGACAGGTTTCGGGCAAAGCGGGAGCGCGGGCGGGGGCAGCAACACCGTACAAATTGTCCTGGCCGGGGATGACACGGATCTGCTCGCCGCAACTACCCTCACGCTCGAGCGCCAGATGCGCGAGGTACCCGGCCTCAGCAATGTCCACCAGAGAACACCCAGGCCCGGCGCCGAACTCATTATTACGCCGAAACCCGGCGAGGCCGCGCGCCTGGGAGTCAATGCGGAGTCCCTCGGGACGATCGCGCGGGTAGCCACCCTGGGCGATGTCGACGCCAACACCGCCAAGTTCAACAGCGGCGACCAGCGCCTGCCGATACGGGTGCGGCTGCCCGACGAGGCGCGGGCGGACCTGTCCAGCCTCCGCAACCTGCGGGTTCCCACCGCCAGTGGCGCATCGGTCCCACTCTCGGCCGTCGCGGATATTTCTTTCCAGGCGGGGGTCGCCCGGATAGAGCGCTACGACCGGCAGCGGCGGGCCATGATCGAAGCCCAGTTCAGCGGCATCTCACTGGGGGAAGCGAACAAAGCGATCAATTCGCTGCCAATAATGCGGGCGCTGCCCGCGGGCATCATGCAACCGGCCTATGGCCAGACCGAGAGGATGGGAGAATTGTTCGCAGATTTCGGCGGCGCCATACTGGCCGGCATCGGCTTTATCTTCGGGGTCATGGTGTTGCTGTTTCGCAGCTTTTTCAAACCGATCACCATTCTGGCGGCGCTGCCCCTGTCACTGGCCGGCGCCTTCGCGGGCCTGCTGATCGCGCAAAATGAACTGGGTCTTTCTGCCCTTATCGGGCTGCTGATGCTGATGGGACTGGCCGCGAAAAACTCGATACTGCTGGTGGAGTTTGCCATCGAGGCGGAGCGCGGTGGCGCCTCCCAGCACGACGCCATCCTGCGCGCCTGCCACGAACGCGCCCGCCCCATCGTCATGACCACCCTGGCCATGGCCGCGGGTATGCTGCCGACCGCCCTCGCTGTAGGGGCGGGTGGCGAATTTCGCGCGCCCATGGCCATCGCCGTGATCGGCGGCCTGATCAGTTCCACCCTGCTGTCGCTGGTGCTCGTGCCGGTGGTGTACGAATTCATCGACGATTTCGAAATCTGGGTCAGGCCGAAGCTGGCCCGGCTGGTGGTGCCGAGGGAAGCGGCGCGGACTGCAGAAACCGGCGCCAGCCCAGGGGTGGCGGAATAGCATGACAGGTATAAACTGCAGGGTATGAACTGCCGCCCAATCGCCGCCCTGTTTCTCCTCATGATGGTTTTGCTTCCA
>JAOUDU010000039.1 GCA_029859085.1 Gammaproteobacteria bacterium
CCTGGCGGGGAACCTGGTGGGGGATACCAGGGGTTTCGTGCTGTCAGATGCCACCTTCCTGCTGGACAACACACCGGAGTATGCATTCCAGGTTGGCGGCAAACTGGAGTACCCGTTCCGCGGGGAGTCCAGTATCAGGCTGGAGGGGCTGGGTGAACTGGCGTCCCTCTCCCACCTGGTGGACTGGACAGGACTGGATGTCGCTGAATTCGGTCGCGCCACAAGCAGTATCCGGCTCAGCGGAAGCCTGGACAAACCGGTGGTCGATGCGTTCAGCCTGACCACCAGCAGCGCGGCGGGACTGACGGTAACCATGAGCGGCCAGCTCAACCTGTTTGACACGGCCGCCTACGATGGCCCCGGCACTAACGCGATCGCTGTTGATATGCACGGGCCCTCCGTATCCGTACTCGAGCACTGGATCGGGAAGTTGCCCTATGACCCGGGCGCCTGGCGCGCGAGGGGCCAGCTCACAGGCGATCGCAATGTGCTTTCGCTGCAGGATATCGTCCTGGACGTGGGCACGCCGGACACAGTTGAACTGCGGGCAACCGGTGCCGTGGGCCGGATCGACACACCGAAAGGTCCCCAGGGTAAAGTCTCGGCCAGTGACATCGCCCTCTCCCTGGAGGCCAAGGTACCGGACTCGGCGGCGCTGAATACCCTGCTGGGCCGGGATGATATCCCGGCCTACCAGGAGCTCGCGGCCTCGCTCATCGTCAACGGAAACTCGGAAGAGCTGCAACTGAGCGCCGGCCGGATTGAAATCACCGCCAGCGACCTGGCGGCCACAATAGGCCCCCTGAGCGCGGTCCTGCGCCCTGGGGGGAGCGCCCTGCTGTCCGCGCTGGAGGCTCCTGTGGTGGTGAATTTCAGCGATACCAGCGCGCTGTCTCAGTACACCAGCCGGCCTATGCCGGTGCTGGGACCGCTCAAGCTGACGGCGAGGCTCGCGCAAAAAGGCGATGTTTTCCAGTTGCTGGATGTGGTGGGCAACGTCGCCCAGGGTGACCTGGCCATCGACGCCCGGGGCCGCATTGGCAACCTTGCAGATCTCGGCGATGTTTCTTTCACCGGCAAGATCCGCGGTATTGATGCGCGCACGGTACTGGCCACAGTGCTCCCGGATTTCAGCTACGACGCGCCTCTTGGCAGCCTCGGCGGCGCTTTCAGCCTGGCCGGGAAGCAGGGGATCTGGACGCTGTCAAAACTGGCGCTGGCGGGCGGGGACGCTGCAACCCCCCTGTCATTTTCCATCGACGGTGAAATCAACGACCTCACCGGGCTGGTTACGGCCAACCTGAACTCACAGTTCCGGCTGAATGACACAAACCTGCTGGAAGCCCTGAGCGGGCTGGCGCTGAAACCAGTCAGCGGCAACCTCGCCCTGGTGACTACAAAAGGCGAAATCCGCGGGACGCTGGCGGCACAGGTCGGTGACACCCGTATCAAGGGTGACGCGCAAATCGCTATCGGGGAAACCCGGGTCGGGGGTGTTCACCTGGTGCTCGAGACACCGCAACTCCATTTCCGGGATTTCGGCTTTGCTCCTGCAGCGGACAATGACACAGGCGAAAGTACTGTGCGGGAAACCCCGGAAAACAAGGGCCCGGCAAAAGCAAGCGGCGCGCAGGCGAGCCCGCCGGCAGATACTCCGGCCCCGCCCGAAAAAACCGCCGGGCTGCTGGCACAGTTGCGGGAAAAATCGCCAGCCTTCCCGGTGGACCTCACCCTGAAAATCGGCGGCATCAGTGGCGACAGCAGCAATATCGACAGCCTGCTGGTTCGCATCAGCGGTGTCGACAGGCGCTACACGCTGGCGCAGTTCTCCGCCAGTTACAACCAGGCACTGGCGGAAATCCGCGGCATTGTCGATCTCAACCCGACACCGCCCGCGATGAGCCTGGCGGGACAGGCCAACGCCCTCCCCCTGAGCGCGATCCTGCGGGACCTGGGCATCGAATCCAATGTGACTGGGGCCCTGACCATCCTGGGTGGTGTCACGGTAATCGGTGACACCACCCAGGCCCTGGTGGGCAGCCTGAGCGGCAGCGTCGCCCTGGCACTGGAGAATGCGGTGATAGACGGCGCCGCCTATGACCTGCTGGCGACCGACCTGCTGGCCTGGATCTACTCAGGCGCACTCAACGAAAAATCCACTCACCTGGACTGTACCATGGCCAGGTTCCAGTTGCGCCAGGGTGTCGCCACCACCGACAGCCTCTACATCGAATCCGCCAAAATGGTGGCCTCAGGCACGGCAAAGTTCGACCTGGTCAAGCGGCGCATGGATTTGCGCATAACCCCGTTATCGAAATCGAGACTGTTGCAGGTGCCTTCGGAGGTCAGGCTTAAAGGCGATATGAGCAGCCCGAAGGCGGAAATTTCGCCGGTTTCAGCCGTGGCGGACGCCACCACGGCCGCAATCATGCTGATTCCCAACCTGACCCTGAAACTGTTTGGCGTGAACCAGCCGTCGACAAAAAACTACCGACCCTGCCAGGCGGACCTGGGCAATTAGGCACTCCGGCAAAGTCGCGCATTGTGCTACACTGGGCGCCGACAAAAAAACAATAGTAATAAGGTCGACTTATGGCATCAGCAAGAGGTGAATTCAGCTCCCGCCTGGGTTTTGTATTGGCGGCGGCGGGCAGTGCGGTGGGGCTTGGCAATATCTGGAATTTCCCCACCCAGGCAGCCAGCAACGGCGGTGCGGCTTTCCTGCTGGTATACCTTGTACTCGCCTTTACCCTCGCCTACCCGGCGCTTATGGCCGAGCTGATTATCGGTCGCCATGCCCACGCCAACGCGGTGCAGGCACTGCAGCGGATATCGCCCAACGCCCCGGTACGCATGTTCGGCAGGACCGCGGGGCTCATCGGCCTCGCAGTCGCCAGCCTTATCCTGAGTTTCTACGGGATTGTAGCCGGCTGGATGATCGCCTTCTGCATATCGTCCTTCGCCAGTGTCCTGGGCCTGGAGTCGGTAAGCGCATGGCTGGTGTCCTTCGGCTTCGCGCGCAATGTGATCTTCATGCTGCTGTTCATGGGCCTGACCATCGCGATCATCTCCCGTGGCGTCCAGGATGGCATAGAGCGCTGGTCCGCCCGACTGATGCCGATGCTGATCCTGACCCTGGTGCTGCTGGTCATCTACGTACTCACCCTCGATGGAGCCAGCGAGGGCCTCAAGGTCTACCTGTTGCCCGACTTTCACCGGGCGCTTTCCCCCGACCTTATCCTGCGGGCAATGGGCTCCAGCTTTTTTTCCCTGTCGCTGGGGGTGGGCACGATGCTGATATACGGCTCCTACATCGACGACAGCCAGAACCTGCCACTGGTAGGGGGCATGGTCACACTGGTGGATATCTCGATAGCGGTTCTCGCAGGCTTCCTGGTATTGCCGGCCATGTACGTCGCGCTGCATAACGGGGTCGAGATCTTCGGCCCAGGCGGGGAATTGCTGTCAGAGGACACCCTGGTGTTCTCGGTGCTGCCGGAACTGTTCACTACCATGGGGCCAACCGGCGTGCTGGTGTCCATCCTGTTTTTCTTCCTGATGACCATCGCCGCGCTCACCTCCTCCATCTCCATGCTGGAGGTGCCGGTTGCCTACTGTATCGAGGAACACAATGTATCGCGCAAGACCGGGGTCTATGCCATAGGCGGCGCCATCGCCGCGTTCAGCACCGTGATCCTGCTCAATTTTGACACCCTGTTCGGGTTTGTTATCAGCCTGACCACACGCTACAGCGAACCGCTGTTAGGCTTCGTTTTTTGCGTGTACGCCGGTTGGATCCTGCACCGGGACAAGCTGCTGCAGGAACTGCGCAAGGGCAATCCGGGAATCGAGCAGGGATTGTTCTGGAAAATCTGGCCCTGGTGGGTGCGGGTGGTGTGCCCCACGGTTATTCTCGCCATATTCGCCCAGTCCATCTGGGGCTGAGCTGTCCCGGACGGGAATACCTATTTTTTGAGGTCTATCAGTCCCTCCTCCTCGACACGCTGGGTGGGAACCAGGCCCTTGAAATCAATCTTGGCGCTGAAGCGGTAGGTCAACTCGTCCGCCTCCGCCTGGCCCAGGTTCGCCAGCAGCCGCAGCAGCTGGAACAGCTTGAGGCTCGCCTCGAGGGAAACAATACCCTCGCTGTAACCGTCGATCACCGGGATATCCTTGCTCACTCCGGTGATCACTTCCTGTCCCATCAGGGCTATGCTGTAACTGACCCCGGCGATGTCGAGTGCCTGCTCGTTGGGGTTTTGCACCCGCAACTTGATCAGGAAGCGCGGCCCGGCCCCCTCAGATGGCAGGCTCGAAAAACTCTCCATCGAAACATTGGGCGGATCCATCGGTTGGGTCAGGCTGGCGCAGCCAGCCAGCAGTAAAGTCCAGGCAAGCAAAGCAAGCAGGTGTCCTGTCGCGCGCGGGATCATCGCATCTCTCCTTGTGAATCGGGTATTCATTGTTTTTCATCGGGGGAACTTGTGAAGAAAAAAATCCCGTAAGCGGCACTGCCCAGCGCAAATACAATCGCCACCCAGTCGCCGCTGCGACTCCAGCTCCAGAGGCTGAAACAGAACATGGCCGTCGCCGCCGCCAGCGCGAGAAAACGCGCCGTTCTTGTCATTTTCACACTTGCCTCAGCCCCCGGCGATCCAAGTCCTGCTGCGAAGAAGTGTACATCCGGTGAACCGGGATGCAACCCTGCTCCACAGGGAGGTTATTGTACTGGCAGGCATTTGTAAAAACCGGCGAGCACATGAAAGGCCAGTTTTCAAGTTGCCGGGCACCTGCAGTTGCTGGCGTCCGGGGAAAACCGCCGCTACAGCGGCCTGGGAGAGTTCGTCGGGGAATATCGAAAGGGTATGTCTTTGCTGCTTTTTTTGATTGGCGGTGAGGGAGGGATTTGAACCCTCGATACGTTGCCGTATACACACTTTCCAGGCGTGCGCCTTCGACCACTCGGCCACCTCACCGTTGAGGGCGCGCATCATACCACAAGATCTGCGCTATGCCAGCACCCGGGCTCACCGGCAGGCCCCGGCAGAACAAGCCGGGACAGGCTGTCCCGCAACAGGCTGACCCCGGGGCCCAATCTACTGTCGGTTCAGGCGCGGCAACGGCTGCGCTGCGGGGTCAGTGCTGCGAAAGGGGTTGATATCGAGGCCGCCGCGGCGGGTGTAGAACGCCTGTATATGCAGGAACTGCGGCCCGACACGCCGCTCGATGTCGGTAAACATCCGCTCCACGCACTGTTCGTGGAACTCCTGGTGCCGGCGGTAGCTGATCACATAGCGCAGCAGTGAGGCATGATCCAGCGCCGCACCGCGATAATGTATCCAGACGCTGGCCCAGTCCGGCTGCCCGGTCACAGGGCACAGGGACCGCAGCAGGTGGGTATGAAGATGTTCCTCGACAAGGTGGCCGGGGTGCAGCTCCAGCATATCCGCGCTGGGCTCCCCTGTCGGCGCCGTCACCGCGAGATCGTCCAGGCAGAGGCCTGGCAGCGCCGCCCCGGCCAGGGCGGGATCGTCTACCGCAAGCAGCTCCAGCTGGACCCCGGTACCGACCACCTGCGCAATATCGCGCCGGATTATCGCGGCCACCGCCGCGTCGCTTTCAAAGCGGACATTGTTGAGCGAATTGAGGTAGAGCTTCAGGGATTTTGATTCCACCATATTGACCGAGCTGGAGGGAATCGCGATCCTTCCTACCCGCACTACCGGCTTGCCGGCCCCGTCGAGCCAGGACATTTCATAGGCATGCCACAGGTCGATACCGGTAAAAGGCTGTGCCTGGCTGCAGCCGATTCGCTCGCGGCCAGTCGCGCGCGGAATCGGGTATAACAATCGCGGCGTATAGCTGTCGATTACCGGGGTCTGCCGCCCCAGCAACAAGCCCTGTCCGTCGAAGTCAGTCATCTACTGCCTCAGCCGGGTGCCCGAATTGAGCAGGTGCATGCTGAAGGCGAAGGCCAGCACGGTGAACATCCCGATCATGCCGAAGGCAAGGGGCAGGCTGACATCGGACACCCCCAATACCCCGTAACGGAAGGCGTTTACCACGTACACCAGCGGGTTGAGCCTGGACACGCCGGCCCAGAAGTCCGGCAGCAGGTCCATGGAATAAAATACGCCGCCCAGGTAGATCAGCGGGGTCAGCACGAACGTGGGAATGATCGAAATATCGTCAAAGTTGTTTGCGTAAACCGCATTGATAAACCCCGCCAGGGCAAACAGCGTGGAGGTCATCAGCACGATCACCACCACCACGAAGTAGCTGTGAATATGCAGGTGGGTAAAAAACAGGGAAACGACAGTCACCACCACCGCCACCAGGATGCCGCGGCTGATGCCCCCGACCACGTAGCCCAGCAGGATGACATAGTTCGGTGTGGGTGAAACCAGCAGTTCCTCCACACTGTTGTTGAACTTGGAACCGAAAAACGATGACACCACGTTGGAATAGGAATTGGTTACGATGGCCATCATGATCAGCCCAGGCACCACGAACTGCATATAGGTAAAGCCACCCATCTCGCCGATGCGCGACCCGATCAGCGTTCCGAAAATCACGAAATACAGTGACATCGTAATCGCCGAGGGCAGCAGGGTCTGGGTCCAGATGCGCAGGTAGCGCTTGATCTCTTTCCTCACGATCGTCATGAAGGCCACGTACTGCTCTGCCAGGGTCATCCCGCGCCCTCCACCAGGTTCACAAACATTTCCTCCAGGCGGTTGGCCCGATTGCGCATGCTGCTGATATGGATCCCGTGGCGGTCCAGTTCATCGAATACCTGGTTGATGTACTGCCCTTTCTCCACTTCGACCTCCAGGGTGTTGGAGTCAGTGCGCCGCACAACGAAGCCTTCTATCTCGACGCATTCAGGTGCCTCCTCAACCGTATCGAGCACAAACGTCTCGCGCTTCAGGCGCCGCAGCAGGGACTTGATGGAGCTGTTCTCGACGATCTCGCCCTTGTTGATGATGGCGATATGGCGACACAGGGCCTCGGCTTCCTCCAGGTAGTGGGTGGTGAGGATGATCGTGGTGCCCTCGGCGTTTATCTTCTTGAGAAAGTCCCACATGGAGCGGCGCATTTCGATGTCGACCCCCGCAGTGGGCTCATCGAGAATAAGCAGTTTCGGCTCGTGGACCAGGGCCCGGGCAATCATCAGGCGCCGCTTCATACCACCGGACATCATCCGCGAAGGGACATCGCGCTTGTCCCAGATGCCCAGCGCTTTCAGGTATTTTTCCGCGCGCTGGGCGGCCAGTTCCCGCGGCAAGCCGTAATAGCCCGCCTGGTTGATAACGATATCGCGCGCCTGTTCAAACTGGTTGAAATTGAACTCCTGGGGCACGATCCCGATATATTTCTTGGCGGCGGCAAAATCCCTGTCGATATCGACATCGAATACCGATACCTTCCCGGCGGTCTTGGCTACCAGTGAACAAATAATCCCGATAGTGGTCGACTTGCCCGCCCCGTTCGGCCCCAGCAGGGCGAAGAAATCCCCCTGCTGGACCTCGAGGTTAATGCCCTTCAGGGCCGCAAAGCCATTGCCGTACACCTTGCTGAGATTTTCGATCCTGAGAGCTGGTATCATGGTTTCCCGAAAAACACGTGCCTGAATAAAGCGCGCCATTGTACCCGTAATCCGCAGGCTAAACGACACTACCCATGAACGATGAACAATACCTTCTGCACTGCCGCGAACTGTTTCTCGGCTTTGCGGAAACGCTCTCCCGGCGCACCGAAGCACTGGACCCGGAAGACACCCTGCGTACGCTCGCAGGCGATTTCCAGCGCCTGGCGGAGCAACCTGCAGCGGACCTGTATGGCGAAATCGGTCCCCTGGTGGACCGCCTGTTCACTACCTACCCGGAATTCGCCCCGACCTTTCCCCGGGAGCTGCTGTGGTTCGCCGGCGGCGACTGCCTGCATTTCATGCCGGATGAGGAGATCGGGCTCTACCAGGAACTGGATGAAAAACGCGCGGAGGCCGCTGCCGGCGGGGAAATACTCGACCTGGCGGCCGCCAGAGCTAAGCTGCTGAAGTTACAGTGAATTGTGAAATAAATTTGGCAACGGGGGGGACTTGACGCGCCCCGGCTCTCTACCTACAATGCGCGCCTCTTGATTGAGACCTATGCGTCCCCTTCGTCTAGTGGCCTAGGACACTGCCCTTTCACGGCGGTAACAGGGGTTCGAACCCCCTAGGGGACGCCACTCATCAAGCCCGCGCGGGAATAGCTCAGTTGGTAGAGCGCAACCTTGCCAAGGTTGTGGCGGGGCGCGCAGCCTCGCGAGTTCTCGCGACCACGGCGGTGGAGAAACGCACTGTTACGCGGGAATAGCTCAGTTGGTAGAGCGCAACCTTGCCAAGGTTGTGGCGGGGCGCGCAGCCTCGCGAGTTCTCGCGACCACGGCGGTGGAGAAACGCACTGTTACGCGGGAATAGCTCAGTTGGTAGAGCGCAACCTTGCCAAGGTTGAGGTCGCGAGTTCGAACCTCGTTTCCCGCTCCAACCCCCGAAAAAATCCCTCTGAACCCGTTGCTAGACCGCAGCCATGCCATGGCTCAGCAGGGGCAACGAGCCTCGCGAGTTCGAAGTCGAAGGCGACCCCCGCTGTTTCCCGCTCCAACCCCCACTACTCTCCCGCCTTGTCCAGCTTCACCGACAGGCTGTTGATGCAATAGCGCAGCCCGGTCGGTTTCGGTCCATCCTCGAACACATGCCCCAGGTGGGCGCCGCACTTTTTGCACATCACCTCGGTGCGGACCATGCCATGGCTGGTATCCCGCGACTCCAGGATCACCTCCGCATCCGCGGGCTGGAAGAAACTGGGCCAACCGCAGCCGGAGTCGAATTTGGTCTCGGACAGGAACAGGGGTTCGCCGCAGCAGCGACAGTTGTATACACCCTCCTCCTTGCAATCCCAGTACTCACCGGTGAAGGGGCGTTCGGTGCCTTTTTCACGGCACACATGGAACTCCTCGGGCGTCAGTTTCTTGCGCCAGTATTCGTCGTTTTCCACCGTTGGCACCTCCAGAGAGCGTTGCAAGATTGCAGGGTACACCAGCATACCGTTCGACACTACGCCGACAGCTATTCGATCGTCGCCACCCGATAGAGAATTTTATCGTCGTAGCCGGTAATCACGGTATGCCAGCCGCACAGTTCCCGGTCGAGGTCCGGGTCATTGGTGTCGACCAGCAGGGGGCGCCCTTCCAATGCCGCTACTTTCGATTTGGCCGCCACCACAATGATATTGTCCAGCCCGACCCCGCGAATAACCCGGGGCGAAAACTGCTGGTTGCCCCTGCCGAAAATATGCCCCTGGCCGCCAATCACCGTCACCACGATCGCGGCGCCACCCGGGGCCGTGGCGATTACATCCAGCAGGCGAGCCTCGTCCGCATCGGAGGCCAGTAATTCACCGTCACGCACCGCGTCGACACCCAGCAGGGTATTTGGCAGGCCCAGTTTCGCCATGATCGCCGCCGTGGTTGAACCGGGCCCCACCAGGTAGGTTCGCCCTGGCTCCATGTGCTCCACCAGCCAGTCGGCGATATCGTCCGCAACCAGCTCCGGGCTCTCCCGGCCGCCCACCTTGGTATGCTGCAGGTAGCGCCCCTCCCCCGGGACCAGCATCTCGCCATAAAACCGGCTGCGTACCCGGTCGTGGCGAAAGGCCTCCTCGTCAATATCCCGGACTTCCCTGGCCGTCAGCCCCACCAGGCCGCCGCGCACCAGCTGCAACAGCAATTCCCCGGCGGCCTCCGGCGATACCGCGAACACGCCGGAGTGCATCTTTACCCCGGCCGGAATGCCCAGCACCGGTAAACTGCTGCCGACCACGTCGAAAATATCCCTCGCGGTCCCGTCGCCACCCGCAAACAGAATGAGGTCCACGCCGGCCTCGCGCAGGGCAACCACCGCATCCCGGGTGTCCGCAGCGGCACTGGTGCCGCCGGCGACCTGCCCCAGGACACTGTATGGCAGACCCAGCCCCGCCAGGGCTTCCTCACCCATATCGCCCCCCCAGGTACTGAAGTTCACTGCGGCCGCCGCCCGCGCCAGTGGCCGCAGGGCGCGCTCTACCCTGTCGAGGGCCCGGTGCCGCTGCCCGGCGGTCAAGCCGGCGAGGCGGTCCCGCAGGGCCTGGCCGTCACTGCCTTTGAGCCCCAGGCTGCCGCCCAGGCCCGCCAGCGGGTTGACGACAAGCCCGATATGCAGCGTTGCGCTCATCGCGCGGCGCCGGCGAGCTTGCAGCCGAGGGCCAGCAGCAGGCTCTCAGCCTCGGGTTGGATGGGTCCTGGCCGCACCGGACTGCCCAGAATTTCCCGTCGCTGCGGATACGCGCGGCGAAGTTCGTCAAATGCGGTGGCCGCCAGACCGGAATCGGCGCCGAGCGTGACCCTGCGCAGGGCGGCGTCATCCACCGCTATCCGGTAGCGCTGGGACAGGATGTGGCGCAACAGGCCCGCTGTACCGCGGTACTGCGCCCCGGGATCCAGGGGCTCGACCTCGCCCGCGGCGCTGCCGGGGTCCCGCCAGGGCAATCCCAGCTCGTGCGCCATCGCTTCCACCAGCATGCGGGTAGCCAGTAATTTGCCGTCCAGGCTGTAGCCCGCGATATGCGGCGTGCCAAAGCGGACCCTGCCCAGCAGCTCATGGTTGATATGCGGCTCGCCCTCCCATACATCCAGCACTACATCGGGCCCTCCGCCGCGTCGCAGCAGCTCTGCCAGCGCGGTGTTGTCGACCACCGGCCCCCTGCTCGCATTTACCAGCAGGCTGTCGGCGCTGACCCGGGCCAGGGCCGCGGCGTCGAGCAGGTGGTAACTGGGCCAGGGCCGCTGCCTGGTAAGTTCCGCGTGCAGGGTGATAACAGCGCAGTCGAGAATCTGCGGCAGGTCCGCCGGATGATCGATTGACTCCGGGCTGAGCCAGGGATCGTAAACCCGGTAATCCAGGCCCAGGGCCTCCAGCCTGGCAGCCACTGCCCTGCCGATAACGCCGTAGCCTGCTATCCCCACCGGAGCTCCCGCCAGTACCCTCTCGAGGTGATCCCCGACGCCCGCTATCGCCGCCAGTACGTACTCCACCACCGAGTTGGCATTCGAGCCAGGCGCGTGTGCGAAACCGATATTGCGCCGGCGCAGCCAGTCCCGGTCGATATGATCGATGCCGCTG
>JAOUDU010000580.1 GCA_029859085.1 Gammaproteobacteria bacterium
CCCATGGCCAATGACCGGCAACGGTGTTCACCGGCGCTGCCACGCCGGGCTGGCAATCGCAGAACGCGCAGCTGCGGGAGGGCGGCGCTGTTTGCCCTGGCCGGCTGCACCTTTGCGCTCTTCGGTCTGATCGCTATGGCGAAGGAGCAACCCATGCTGGACTGCCCGCTGCGCGATGCGCCTTACTCCATTGAATCGCCCCTGATGGACATTTTGCTCAAGCCGGAGGCGAAGGCCGTAGCCAATCGCCACATGAACTCCGCCCTGGATTCGTTTCCGGAGTCTTTTGCCAGCACGCAAGCGCCTTCTTTCAGTGCGATACTGACCCTGTCAAAAGTCGCGGGCATGGCAGGGATTCCTGTCGCCGACATGGCGTCGCTCGATCGGGAGCTGAGGGCACTGGAGGTAACGGACGAGGACCGGGTGGCCCGCTGCGCCCGTTACGATGCAGAGCCACCCCGGCTCGCGATTCCCGAGGGCGGCCCGCGGTTGCTGCTGTTCCAGAAAATCAACGGGTTCCGGGATGTGCCGTCGGTCGAAGCCGCCACTGCGGCCCTGCGGGAGATGGCCGGGCGCATGGGCTGGTCCATGGTCGCAACAGACAGTGGGGCGGTGATGACACCGTCGCTCCTGGCGCAGTTCGACGCGGTCATCTGGAACAATACCAGTGGCGATGTCCTGACCCTGTCCCAACGCCAGGCTTTCATGGATTACATCGATAATGGCGGCGGCTTCGTCGGGATTCACGGGGCGGGCGGCGATCCCGTTTATTTCTGGGACTGGTATGTGGATGAGTTGATTGGGGCGCGATTTATCGGCCACCCGATGGATCCCCAGTTCCAGGATGCGAAGGTGGTTATTGAGGCCACCGACAGCGCCATTGGCAATGACATGGCGCCCGGTTGGACCATGAAGGAGGAGTGGTACTCCTTTGCATCCAGCCCGCGTTCCGCAGGGGCCACCGTGATCGCCACGCTCGACGAGTCCAGCTACTCCCCGGTGGGCCGGGGCGGGCAGGATGTGCGCATGGGAGCGGACCACCCCATTGTCTGGACCCGCTGCGTGGGTGACGGCCGCTCCTTTTACTCCGCCATCGGCCATCGCCCCGAGCTCTACTCCGAGCCGCACAATCTCAAGCTGCTGGAGCGGGGAATCCTGTGGGCGGCCGGGCGCGGCAGCACCTGCTGCCGGGACGGCAGTGAGGTTGCGGCGCGAGACCTTCCCAGGGGTCGGCCGCTTCGATACTGATAACCGCTGAAGAGTGCGGTCGATACCCTCAGCGCTCGAATGTTACCGCGCGCAGGTCGGCCGGTGACGACGAGTTCCCTACATACAGGGTATAGCTGCCTGCCGGGTCGATAAATTTCCCGGCGGCGGGGTTGTACACGCCCAGTGGATGGTTATTACCCGCCGGGTCGATGGTGATGGTGACTGCGCGCGATTCCCCCGGCGCCAGCATCACTTTCCGGAAACCCACCAGGCGTTTGGGCGGTTGCCCGGTGGCGGGTATGCCCAGGTAAACCTGCACGACCTCGGCACCGGCCACGTCACCGGTATTCTTCACAGTGGACGTAACCCGGTACTTGCCGGCCGACTCGGTCAGGGCCGGTGGGGAAATCTCGAAGCCGGTGTAGGACAGTCCATAGCCGAAGGGGAACGCCACACAGGGGTTGGTCTGCTCAGCAGTGAGTGTGCACTGCCCACTGGCGTTGGCGTCGTACCAGCGATAGCCGATATTGAGTCCCTCCCTGTATTGCACCGCGCTCTTGCCGTTCACCAGCACGCCGGGAAAGTAGGTGGGATCGCTGCCGATAAAATCCATGAAGCCCCTGCCCTCGACCGGGAAGGTCACGGGCAACTTGCCGGAGGGGTTGTGAACGCCGAACAACAGGTCGGCGACGATATGCCCGTCTTCCTGTCCGGGGAACCAGGTTTCGAGAATAGCCGGACCGGCCTTGCCGAGGATATGCCCCTCACCAGGCAGCGCCACGCCGGCGTTGTCCTTCAGTACCAGGGCGGTTTTTGCCGCCATGCCTGGTGCCGCCGCCATAATGCCCTCGATCATGGCAATCGTCCGGCTGTTCTTCCCCGGGTTCGATGGCGGTTTGCCGGCGACTTCGACGGTGGTGATTTTATTCGGGGCGAGGGTGTACCAGTCGAGATCGTCGCCAATATTCACTGCCGCGCTGACTCCCCGGGGGTTGGCAAAAGTGGCGCGGTCGGCGCCCTCTTCGGCAATGGTGCCTGCCATGATGATGACCGCGTCGGCAGTGGCGGCGGCGGCTTTGGCTGTTTCCAGGTTGCTGTTCTCATCATCCACCAGCACCAGGGAGACGTCGGCGCTGGTGTTCCCCAGGCCCTTCAGCACGCTGCGGATGCCGTCCAGCGGCGTCACCGTGTAGTCAGGTACGACATCCGAGCTGCCGCCACCCGCGCCCATCGGCTTGCCGACGACAACGCCCCCCGCCACGGCCTGTTGTGCATACACCTGGCTGGCCTTGCCGATAAGCACTATCCGCTGCACATCGGCCGCGAAGGGCAGGGCGCCGTTATTCTGCAGCAGCACGGCGGACTGGACGCCAATCTGGCGGGCCGATTCGCCGCCCCTGGCGAAATCGATAGGTTTCTGTGCCAGTGGCCGTTCGAATATCCCCATGCGGAACATCTGGGTATAGCGGCGCTTTAGCGCGGTGTCGATGTCCTGCTGCTTGATTTCGCCCGCTGCCAGTGCCGCGTTCAATTTT
>JAOUDU010000581.1 GCA_029859085.1 Gammaproteobacteria bacterium
GGAGCTACCGCGCCGAGCAGGAAAATTTCCTGCGGGCTGAATTCGGCCGGGCGGCCCACCACGGTCCCGACCGGGAGCAGCGGATGGCGGCGGGCGCGGCCCTGATGGATTACTTCAACGGCTTCCTGCCCAACCTCGGGGTCAGCCCGGAAACCGTGCCGGCCTTTGAGGCCTCCTTCGAAGAGCTGCTGGAGGCGCTGGATATCCATTTCCAGCACTACCCCTACCTGCTTGGCGGCCTGCCCAGCATCGCCGATTTCGGGCTGATGGCGCCGCTGTTCGCCCACCTGGCACGTGACCCGGTGCCGGCGACCCTGATGAAAAACCGCGCTCCCAATGTCTACCGCTGGACCGAGCGGATGAACCTGCCGGCGATCGCCGATGGCGAGTTCCCCGAGCAGGCGAACGAGTGGTTCCCCGACGACAGTATCCCGGCGACCCTGGAGCCGGTTATCCGGCTGCTGTTCCAGGACTGGGGTACCCAGTTGCTGGCCGACGCGGACTTCGTCAACGCCTGGCTCAAGGCTAACCCGGACATTCAAAAGGGTCGACTGGCCTCCGCCGACGGCGAGCGCAGGGTGCACCCGGTGCTGGGCGAAATAAGCTATGCCTGGCGCGGCGTGACCGTGCGGCGGGGCAGCGCGCCCCACGGCCTCTGGCATTTCGAGCGCGGGGCAAAACTGGCGCGGGAACTGGACGCTGGGGCTAAGGCACGCTTCGATGAGCTGGTGCGGCGCCTCGGCGGCAGCGAGGTGATGCGGATACGCACCTCGCGACCGCTGCAGCGCGAGGACGACGCGCTGGTGTTCGCGTAGCAACCCGGGCACTAATGCCGTTGTTTTTAGAATGTGGATTCCATTTCCATTGGTTATAAGTGTTGCTCACCCGCAATGCCGCCGAAAAGGTGCCATACAGGCCGCAGTGTGACATCCTGTCCCTGCCCTGAGGCGGGCCCTGCGGGTAACAGCACAGGAGTAACGCAACAATGGCGCGTCCGGTTTTCCGGTTTGACCCGGAGCTTTCGTGGAAGTCCTGGTCGGCGATAATCCTCTTTGCCTGCGGCTTCCTGCCGCTGGTGCTGGGTGTGGGGGTCTCCGACAGGCCGGGTGTGCCGGAGGCGGACCTGTTTACCAAGGCCTATTATGCCGTGGGCCTGTTCATACTTGGGGGCATGGATCTCGGTACCCCGGCGGGCGGTCCGCTCTATGCGCGAATCCTGCTGTGGGTAGCGTATTTCGGCGCCCCCGCATGGACCGCGTCCGCGGTGTTCGAAACCATACTGTACGCGTTGCGCCCGCCGGTCTGGCAGATCAGGACGATCAAGAACAAGATCGTGATTACCGGGGGCGGCGAACTGACCCTGGGGTTTCTCAACCGGATCAGGGCGGCCGATGACCCGCGCCGGGTCATCGTCATCGTCGACGAGGCGCAGCACCCGCACCTCGATGCGCTGCGGTCCTACCGCGGTGTCAGGGTCGTCGTGGTCTCCGGTGACCAGTTGCACCGCCTGCGGCGCTTCCCGCTGCACAAGGCCCACAAATTCCTGCTGTTGAGCGAGCGCGACGAAACCAACTTCGAAGTCGCGAGCCTTCTGCTTGCACAAGATCCGCAACTGGGCCCGAAGATCGTGTACCACGTGTCCAACCTGCGCTTCCTGCGCGTGCTGCAGGGCACCAGGGTCGTCGAGCAGTGCACCACCTTCAACCAGTACGAGCTGGCCGCGACCCAGCTGGTGAGGTTACGGCTGATGCGGCGGTTCAGGGAGACGAAATACAAGGATACCGTGGTGCTGGCCGGCTTCGGGCGTTTTGGCCAGAGTATCCTGGAGCAGCTGGAGCAGCATGCTTCGGGTACCTTCAACCGCGTGGCGATCATCGACCGGGATGCCAAGCAGCGGGCCATGATCGCCGATGAGGAGGTGGAGGGAAAGCGCAAGTACAGCCGTCACACCTACGAGGGCGATATCGACGATCCCGAAGTATGGCGGCGGTTATTCAAGGAGGTGATCACCGGAAAAGAAGAGCCCGTGTTCGTCATCACCACGGGCAACGACCAGACCAACCTGCGCTGCGCGATCTGGCTGCGCAAAAACTTCCCGAGGGCCCTGATCATATCGAGAACCCTGTCTCCCTCTTATTTCGCGAAGGGCGTGTGCGAGGAGCACGATGTCGTCAGCGTCAATACGGCCGAGCTGGTGGAAGCCTCCATTCCCCATGCGTGGTACCGGTAATTGCGGGTTTACCCCGGCCGCCGGCCGGGACCCTGGCCGGTTCACAGAGGCCCAGGCGGATATCTATGCCCAGGCCCTGTCCGAGCTGCGCGCCGGAGAAAAAAGATCGCACTGGATGTGGTTTATCTTCCCGCAGGTCGCGGGCCTCGGGTCCAGTACTACCTCCCGCCATTACGCCATAAAAGACGCCGCGGAAGCGCGCGCGTACCTTGCACACCCGATTCTCGGCCCGCGCCTGCTCGAATGCACCAGGGCGGTACTGGACCTGCAGGACAGGTCGGCACGCCAGGTTTTCGGACCGGTCGATGAGCTCAAATTCAGGTCGTCGATGACCCTGTTCGCGGCGCTGGAGGGCGCTGACCCCGTGTTCCGGCAGGCGCTGGAAAAGTACTTTGCAGGTCAGCAGGACCAGCGAACGCTCGAGCTCCTCGGCCAGGCGTCGGTGTCTGATTAATCGATAAAAAAGCCGGTAAAAACAGTACCAAAACGCTTGCGCCCCGAGCGCCGGGAAA
>JAOUDU010000582.1 GCA_029859085.1 Gammaproteobacteria bacterium
AATCTCGCCCCGCCCCTCCCCGCGCCCGCCACCACCAATTTCGCTGACGCCCTGGCCAACCTGCGGCGAATCGCGCGACCCGGCAGCAGCGTATTCATCATCAGCGATTTCCGCGGTGCCGACGAGGAGCACGCCCGCGAGCAGCTGTTCCAGCTGGCCCAGCACATCGAGATCACCGCAATTGCCTGCCATGACCCGCTGGAGGCGGAGTTGCCCCGGGCGGGGCGCTACGCGGTGACCGACGGCAACGCCCGCAGCGAGCTGGATACCGCAGATAAAAAACTGCGCACAAGCTACAGCGAGCGCGCCCGCCGGCAGCGGGAGCTGCTGTCGAGCGACCTGCTGCGCCTGGGGATCCCGTTGCTGCAGGCGGCCACCAACCGGGCGCCGTTCAGCGTGTTGCAACAGTTTTATGGAGACCCGCGCCGGTGAACCCGCAGGATCCGCTAGCCAGCCTGCATCCCCTGCGAGAACCGCCGCCCATCGGCTGGTGGCCGCCGGCTCCGGGCTGGTGGCTGCTGGCGGGGCTGGTGCTGGCGGCGTTGCTGGTGCTGGGGTGGTACCTGGTCCGGCGCCGGCGCGCCAGTGCCTACCGGCGCCGCGCGCTGGCCCAGCTCGCGGAACTGCAAATGCAATACCGGGAGCACAGGGACGAGCTGCAGTTCATCGCCGCCACCAATGCGCTGCTCAAGAGCGTGGCGCTGGTGGCCTACCCGCGCCGGGAGGTGGCCGCGAGCAGCGGCGCCGATTGGCTGGCTTTCCTGAACTCGCCACTGCAGCAGGGCGAACAGTTTCCGGCCGGGTTTGACGGCGCCGCGTACCGCAGCGCCGCGCCGGGCATCGACATTGACCAGCTGCAGCGCAGCGCCGCTGCCTGGATCCGCCGGCACGAGGTGGCGCGATGATCGAATGGATATGGCCCTGGATACTGGTGCTCGCGCCCCTGCCCTGGCTGGTCCGGCGCACCCTTCCGGTGGCACACAGCCAGGAACCCGCCCTGCGGGCGCCATTTTACGAGGAGTGGCAGCAACTCAGCGCGGGACAGGGCGCTCGCGGCGGCGAGAGCCGCAGGCTGCCGGCCGCCATCCTGTGGCTGCTATGGCTGCTGCTGCTGTTGGCCGCGGCCCGGCCCACCTGGATCGGCGATGCGATTGAAATGCCCAAAAGCGGGCGCGACCTGATGCTGGCCGTGGACATCTCCGGCTCCATGCAGATAGAGGATATGCAGGTGAGCCAGGCCACGGTATCCCGGGTCGAGGCCGTCAAACAGCTGGGCGCCGATTTCATCAGCAGCCGCAAGGGCGATCGGCTGGGCCTCATCCTGTTTGGCAGCAACGCCTACGTGCAGTCGCCCCTCAGCTT
The DNA here is from genome assembly GCA_029859085.1 of Gammaproteobacteria bacterium. Lineage (GTDB taxonomy): Bacteria > Pseudomonadota > Gammaproteobacteria > Pseudomonadales > Halieaceae > JARRPM01. Next base: position 1,363 of record JAOUDU010000582.1, read on the forward strand.
CGACACGGCCACTGTCAAACGCTTCCTGCAGGAAGCGCAGATCGGCTTTGCCGGCCAGGACACCGCAATCGGCGACGCCATCGGCCTGGCGGTCAAGCGACTCAAGGAGCGCCCCGCCCAGAGCCGCGTGCTGATCCTGCTGACCGACGGCCAGGACACCGCCAGTTCCGTGCGCCCGCTGGACGCGGCGCAGCTGGCGAAGGACCTGGGTATCCGCATCTATACCATCGGCATCGGCGCCGACCGCATGACCCTGCCCGGCCTGTTTGGCTCCAGCTTCGGCAGCCGCCAGGTCAATCCCTCGGCAGACCTCGATGAGGCTACTTTGCAAAAAATTGCAAACGCGACCGGCGGCCGCTACTTCCGCGCCCGGGACCCCCGGGAACTGGCCTCGATCTACCAGTTGCTGGACCAGCTGGAGCCGGTCGAGCAGGAGACCGTGACCTACCGGCCCCGCCAGGCCCTCGGCTATGTGCCGCTGCTGCTGGCGCTGCTGCTGAGTTTCGCCCTGGCCCTGCGCCAGCTGCTGCGCAGCGACAGCTGGCGCATTCGCGGCGCATCGCGGGAGGTGAATTGATGGTTTTGCACTGGATGCGACCTGAATGGCTGTGGAGCCTGGTACCCGCCGCGCTGCTGGTCCTGTTGCTGTGGCGCCTGCGGGGCCGCCTGGGCAACTGGAACCAGGTGATCGCGCCGGAGTTGCTGCCCTTCCTGGTGAGCCCGGAGGCGGGATCCCGCGGCCCCAACCTGCTGCCGTTTATCCTGCTGGGCTGGATCCTGGCCGCGCTGGCCGCCGCCGGGCCCAGCTGGGAGAAACTGCCACAGCCGGTCCACCAGAAGCAGGACGCACTGGTGCTGGTGCTGGACCTCAGCTACTCCATGAAGTCGGGAGACCTCGCCCCCTCGCGCCTCGATCGGACCCGGCAGAAACTGCTGGACCTGCTGGCCACCCGCAAGGAGGGCCAGACCGGCCTTATCGCCTACGCCGGGGATGCCCACATCGTCACGCCGCTGACCGACGATACCCCCACCATCGCCAACCTGCTGCCGGCACTCGCGCCCGAGATGATGCCGGTGCCGGGCAGCAATCCCGCCGCCGCTGTGGCGCAGGCGGTGGAATTGCTGCACTCCGCCGGGATTCGCGACGGCCGGGTACTGCTGGTGACCGATGGTATCAGCGACAAGGATCGCCGGGAGATCGAGGGCGCGCTGGCGCACAGTGGCGCCAGCCTGTCGGTGATGGGTGTGGGCACCGCCACCGGGGCACCGATACCCCTGCCCAGGGGCGGGTTCCTGAAGGACAAGGCCGGCACTATCGTCATGGCCCCCCTGAATGACAAGCCGCTGCGCGAGTTGGCCGCCGGCGCCGGTGGCCG
>JAOUDU010000583.1 GCA_029859085.1 Gammaproteobacteria bacterium
GCAGTCGGAATCCACTGCGAGTTTGCTCCCCCCGCCGTAACAGGCACCCGATCCCACCAGTAAAATCCCTCCGCGTCCGCGCTTTTGCATCAATTGTGCAAAATGATGGCAGCAGCGCATCGTGGTGAGCACATTCCGGCTGACAAGAGAGACCCAGGTGGATACATCCCGCTCCAGGAATCGAGCCGAATTGGGATCGGCCCCTGCATTGCTGATGTACAGGCCGACTTCCCGCGATCCCACCACCTCTATGATTCGATCGCAGGCCTCCGGCGTCGACAGGTCCAGTGCCAGCGCAAGGCATTCGAGGCCGTGCCTGGCCCGAATCTCAGCAGCCAGATCCAGCAGTGGCTGCTCGCGCCGCGCAATCAGCACACAGGCAATGCCGCCGGCGGCAAGCTGCAGTGCAAACGCGCGACCGGTGCCCTCTGAGGCGCCTGCCACTATCGCCCAGGGGCCATATTTATCAACTAAACCCATGCTGATCCTCCACCTGGGTAGCTGTCGCCAGCCCGCCTTTCTGGCCGTTCGACCTGTTTGTCGCGACGCGAATGGTCATAGCGTTCCTATCCTTATAATCACAATATTCTGAATATAGATAATTTTGTGCCGGTGATGAATCGTTAATTATGAGTCGCAAAAAACAGCCATTTCCTGCGGGCAACCAGCGCTTCGCCCAGGATATCGCCGCACTGCTGGCACCCTGGGGCATGTCGCAGAGCATGGGGCGTGTATTCGGCTATTTGCTGTTGCAGCGGGAGCCGGTTTCCCTGGAGCGGATCGCACAGGATCTCGAGTTGAGCAAAACCAGTGCCTGGAAGATGGCACAGGACCTGGCCAATTGCGGCCACGCTGAGCGGCACCGGTCGCCGGTCGGCGACACGGGAGGGTAGACCGGTGACGCTCAGGCGTCAGTAACTGCCTCTGCTTCTGCCATGAATTGCACCACGCCTGCCCAGACATCGTGAAATTCCCCAGAGCGAAAATTGCAGTGCGTGGTCAGCCAGTCGTAGTGCTTTTCGCTGTCTTCGTCGTCGCGATAATGACCGATGATATCCAGGTGATCGGCTCCGGCCACCGCGATGCAGCGCCCCCAGGGCTGGGACAAGGTAGGCACGATGCCGTCATTGGCGAACGAATCGGGTACTTCACCGAGGGCGTGCTGCAGGGCTTTTTTATAGTCCCCGACCGGCGCCGGGAATTCATGGCCTGCGGCCAGGCGACTGAGGCTGTAATAGAACGCCTGCTGGGCCTGGTCGACGGCGTTGAAGCCTATCTCCAGCGAGCTCTCGACACTGGGCGGTCGCGCCCGCGTGACCACTGAACCATAAGCGACGCTGTCCCGGTTGCCGGCGGCGGCATTGAACAGGTCCAGCGATTCCACGGTGAGTTGGGTAAGCAGGGACTGGTCACGCCCGACTTCTGCCAGCAACCCGCTGACCTGGGTGCGACGCTCCGCGGTGAAATCCGCCAGCAGTTGCTCGTAGAGCTGGCCGGCCAGTGATCCCCGGGTGCGCCCGAGGGAGGAGGGGATAGCAAACAGTCCGGCCACTTCGGCCCAGACCGACAACGGTAACTCTCCGCTGCGCAGCACCGCCATGGTCATCACCGACAGGAGTCGCAGCAACTTGCCCCCGAGCATGCCCGTGAAAAAAGAGGCAATAGGCGCACCCCTGTGGGGGGTAGCCACGCTGACGCTGGAGGCCACCCGGGCGACCAGGCGCTCCACATCGATCCTGGTGTCGAGGTCCACGGCGGGGGTGAGCAGGAGCCTGGCGTCGAGGCCGCCGGTGGAATGACCGACCAGGTGGATGACCGATTCCGGGCCGGGGCGGGTGTGGGCGATGGTTTCCAGCAGGCAGCGGGTGCGGATGCGCAGGCTGGCAGTGGGCAGTGATTTCACGCAGTGGATGGTGGCGGGGAGGCCCGCGGCATCGAGCAGCTCCCCGAGCTTGCGGTGCACCGGCCCCCAGTAGGTGAAATCGCCGAGGTTGGCGAAGCCAAAGAAGCCGGGAACAAGGAAGATATGTCTGTGCATGGTGCTCGAGTATATATCGGTATGGCTGTCCGCGACCTGTTCCATTGCTTCCTTGAGAAGGGTGCACCTCCTTGTATTTAACATAATAATATTATCAGCCACTAAAGCATTGCCGTGCCGGGTGAGTGTACCCCCGGGCAGCCTATTGCAACTATTTGCAATTGGCTCTGTCGGCGGTTGTTCGGGGCGTGTGGCGGCAGTCAGTGTTCAAAACGGCTCTCGCGGCAGCCCGGCTGTCCCGATTGCACAGTGCCCAGCGAGCGGTGCGTCCCCAGCTTGCATGGCGCTGTACCTTGGCCAGGAAAAAGTAAAACCAGGCGCGCAGGAGCGCGTCCAGAGCGAAGGGAACAGGGGTTTGCCCGACCTGGAGCGTCCCCAGGGGCGCCGACGGTTTCGCGCCGGCAGGGAATTTGCGCGGCACACCAGGTTTTCAGCTGCACACCGCGAGACCGGCTTATTCATCGGGGCCGGGCGATCGAGCGCAGGGCTTGCCTGCACGTACTGGATAACAGCCGACCGCCCAGGCAGCGCAGCGGGATCCGACAGTGCCAGGGCTCCCCGATGAATCCACCAATCTGCGTCAAAACGCGTGTTTTAAGGCTTTTCCGCCTGAATACGACCCGCACGGATACTTATCCACATATTCGCATAATATATATTATGTTAAATATCGTATTTGGGCACACAATTGTCCA
>JAOUDU010000584.1 GCA_029859085.1 Gammaproteobacteria bacterium
TAACGGCCGGTGCATTGCCGGCCAACCCCTCCAGGGTTCGGTGAGCCAGCCAGGCAAAGGTGACGGCTTCGACCCAGTCCGGGTCCATCCCGACGGCACTGGTCGAGGCCACGCTGGCAGGGGCTATCTGCCGCCGGAGGCGATCCATCAGGTCGCCGTTATGGGCGCCACCCCCGCAGATGAATACTTCCGCGACTTCGATACCGCTGTGCTTGATTGCGCTGCCGATGGTGACCGCCGTCAGCTCTGCCAGGGTCGCCTGCACATCCGCAGCAGCCAGTCCGGGGTGGGCCAGCAGGCTCTGGTCGAGCCAGCCGAGGTTGAAAGCTTCCTTGCCGGAACTGCGCGGCCCGGACATCGCAAAATAGGGGTGAGTGAGCAGGTCAGCCAGCAGTGCCGGCGAGACCGTCCCGCTGGCTGACCACTGGCCGTCGCGATCCATATCCAGGTCGAGATGTCGCTTTACCCAGTGATCCAGCAGGGTATTGCCCGGCCCGGTATCGAAACCCATTAGCAGGTCTTGTCCCCGCAGCAGGCTGGCATTGGCGATACCGCCGATGTTGACCACTGCCCGGTTCACTCCCTGTTTCGCGAAAGCCGCGGCGTGAAACGCCGGGGCGAGGGGAGCGCCCTCGCCGCCCGCCGCAATATCCCGGCGCCGGAAGTCGGCTACCGTGGTGATGCCGGTAACTTCGGCAATGGTATTGGGATCACCCAGTTGCAGGGTAAAGCTGCCGGCGCCGGCGCCGGCGGAAGGGGGCCGGTGGCGAATGGTCTGGCCGTGACTGCCGATGGCGCGTACCTGGTCGGGGCGTGTGCCGGACTTCTGCAGCAGCGCCAGGGCGGCGTCTGCAAACGAGCGCCCCAGCTCCCGGTCCAGGGGACCCATGCGCTCGATTTCGTCTGGCCCGGAATGGCTGATGTCGGCGATGCGTTGCCTGAGGGATCCCGGAAGCTCGTGCTGGTGTGTGCCCTGCAACTCGACCCCGGCCGCGCCGCAGCGGACCAGGGCGCTGTCTATGCCGTCTACGCTGGTGCCCGACATCAAACCGATGAACAGGGCATCGTCCATGGGTACGCTCAGTTGGTAGAGGAGTCCAGGCTGTTTGGGTTGTTCATGGCCAGGTGGTTATCCGAGCGCAGTGAGGCCAGCTGCAGCGAGCTCTCGTGGATGCTCTGCCGGAAGGCCGTCATTTCCGCGGCGGGAATGGTGCTGGCCTTGGGCAGCATTTTGGCGATGCTGCGCGGGTCCCGGTGGACGCCGTTCACCAGGAACTCATAGTGCAGGTGGGGACCTGTGGCGGCCCCGGTTGAGCCGACGGTGCCGATGACCTGGCTCTGGGTGACACGTTGCCCCTCTTTTACCATGCGCTTGTTCAGGTGGAGATAGTGAGTAATGTATCGGTCGCTGTGCTGGATGAAGACATAATTGCCGTTGGCGCCGGTATAGCCGGACTTGATAACGCGGCCATCGCCAGCGGCGTATACCGGAGTCCCTGTGGGTGCGGCGTAGTCGGTACCGCGATGGGGGCGCACGGTTTTGTAGATAGGGTGCAGGCGTTTCAGGTTGAAATTTGAACTGATGCGGGTGAAATCCACGGGTGCAAGCAGGAACGCCTTGCGCATGCTGACACCATCCTCGTTGTAGTAGTTGGCCTCACCACTGGCGTTCACGTAGCGGAAGGCGTTGAAGGTCTTGCCCTGGTTGGTGAAGGAGGCCGCCAGGATCGCGCCGTCGGCATACTTTTCGTTATCCACGAAGAGTTCTTCATATACCAGCTGGATGGTATCCCCCTGGCGCGGGTCCTGTACAAAATCGATGACCCCGCCAAAAATATTGGCCATGTCCATTATCGTGGTCTGCGACAACCCTGCCTGTTTTCCCGCCAGGGACAGGGAGGAAGTGATCTCCGCGGTTGCCCATGCCTCTCTTACCTCAGGGGTGCGGGTTATCAGCTCGCTGCTGAAGCCGGTTTTCCCCCTTGTGTAGACAATGGTTTCCAGTGGCGACTTGACCAGCCGCACCGCCGCCAGTTCACCGTCGTCATCGGCCTTGAACGAGACCACCTGGCCCGGAAAAATGCGGGCGAGGGCCTTTCCATCTGTTGATTCAGTTACGACGTGGTGGACCTCCCGGGTACTGAAGCCGGCGCGCTGGAAAATCAGGGACAGGTTATCGCCGCTCTTCACCACCTGATCGATCCAGGGCTGTTCGGCAGGTTCCGGAGTCCGGGCGACGGGTGCGATAGAGGATGTGTTGTTGAGGGTAAGCTGGAATTCGGATTCGGGGGGTTTGGTTACCAGCCACAGGTCGCTGGCGGGAAAAGTGTCTTCAAGTGCCGCCTCGGCGGGGCTGGGTTCCTCGATGGCACTGTATTCGCTGCCAGGCTGAGGTGAGTGCAGTACGAAGCCCGTCGCGAGGCAGACGGCCAGCGCCGCACCGGTCAGGATCCCTTTGCCAGGTACCGCGAATTGCGGCAAAGACCCATCTTCGCTGCGGTGGGTGGCAACCCCCCGCGGTTTTTTGATAGCTGGTGGCATGTCCCCGGTGATCCATATTATCGATTCAGGGGTCGAGTATAGTAAAAAATTCACAAAACCCAAAGCCAAAAACATGACTTGATCAGGATTGTTGTTGTATGGTTTGCGCCCCTCACAACCGGCGCGCCTGCGCACAAGGGAGAGCGTGAATGAGCAGTGCCCTACTCGATGACCTCCGTGCCCGCGGATTG
>JAOUDU010000585.1 GCA_029859085.1 Gammaproteobacteria bacterium
CCAGGATCGCACCGGTATTGGCGTCTATCTCACGCAATACGTTCTGGTAATCGGTTTTGCCACTGTCGGCGAACTTCGGATTTGGCAACGGCGGCGTATGGGGCAGGCTGAACGGCACGTACAGGAAAAAAGGCTGCTTGCTGCCCGCCTGGTCGAGAATATAGGCGACCGATTTCTCGGTAATCATCCCGTCCATCAACGGCCGCAGCGCCAGGTTGTATACGCCGACCTTTTCCGAGGGCTGCCCGGCCCGCCCCTCCATCAGCGGCTGCTGGGGAGCGATCTCTGCCGTCCAGCCCGGCTGCAGCTCCCGCAAGGTATCCCCGCTGCTCTTCGGAAAGCCCCACCATTCATCAAAGCCCTGGTCATTGGGGAGGCGGCCATTTTCCTCGCCGAGGTGCCACTTGCCGTACATCGCGGTGCGATAGCCCGCCTTTTGTAACAGCTCCGGCAGGGTGACTTCCCAGGGGCTGAGGCCCCCGCGGTTGCCCGGGTTGGCCACCTGGCCATCGAGACCGCTGCGGACCGGCATACGGCCGGTCATCAGTGCCGATCGCGAAGGCGTACACTCCGGCTCCACGTTGAAGTTGGTCAGCCGCAACCCCTCCCGGGCGAGCTGGTCGATGTCAGGCGTGGGAGCCCCCCTGAGCTCGCCGCCGCCGTAGGCCCCGATATCGCCATAGCCCAGGTTGTCTACCAGGATGAACACGATATTGGGTTTGCGCGGCTGGGGCTCCGCCGCAGCGGCCATCGCCGCGGAAGCAAGTAGCACCAGGCCAAGGCCCAATGCATGCAGTTTAATGTTTAACCTCATACCGTCTCTCCACTGGGCCGCAGCCGGATCTCAAGCCCTTCAGTCTGTTACCGCTTGAAACTGGCCAGCGTTTTCCATCGAATTCCGGCCGTGTTTCAGGCGGGCCAGTATACCCGGGCGGCAACAGACAAGTCTGCTGCGCTGGTCGCCGGCGGATCACGGCGATCACTTGACACCACCTGGTCAATATTTGATATTCCACGACAGCCTCACGCTTGCAGATCAAGGTCTATGACTCACTACCTGGTAAAAGCTTCCTCGTTAAAGGGCTTTCGCAAGATGGTGGAGGAACTGGGGGGCGATGCCGACGAGCTGCTTCGGCACTCCGGCCTGGAAGACCCCGAGATGGATCCGGAGGCCTGGATTTCCTATCGAAGCTTCCTTACGTTGCTGGACGAGGCCAGTGTAGCCACCAACTGCCCCCACTTCGGCCTGAGGCTCTCGCGCCACCAGGACATCGGCATCCTCGGCACGGTCGGTTTCGTGATGCAGCAGGCCCCGGACCTGCGCACTGCCCTTGGGCAGCTGTCTACGTATTTCGCCTACCACAGCCAGGGGGCCATCGTTTCCCTGGAGGTACAGGAGGGCATCGCCCAGTGGCGTTTCAGCAACAAGCTCGAGGGCAGGCTACCCACCTGGCAGGAAGCCGACCTCGTGGCGGGAATCGCACTCAAGCTGGTGCGACTGCTGTGGAGGCCCGACTGGAACCCTAACGCATTATACCTGCCCCATGCTCCCACCGAGGATGTCGGCCCGTACCGCAGGCGTTTTAACTGCCCGGTGTTCTTCAACTGGGACTCCACCCTGCTAACATTCGATGCGGCGCTTCTGGACACCCCGATCAACCAGGCAAACCAGGACCTGCACCGGGTGCTGGAGGATTACCTGGGCAACCTGCAGCTGGCGTACCCGGACGATTACTGCAGCCAGATCCGCTACCTGATCAAACAGGCCATGTCCACGGGGGACTGTTCGATAAAGCGAGTCGCCAACTTCCTGTCGGTCAACAAGCGCACACTCCAGCGGCAGCTCCACGCCCTGGGCACCAGTTACAAGGAATTACAGCAGGAGGTGCGTTTTGATATCGCCACGCAATACCTTAAGCAGTCGAACGGTTCACTGACCACCCTGACCGATATGCTCTGCTATGCGGACCTGAGCACATTTTCCAGCGCATTCCGCTGCCGGTTCGGCATGCCTCCCCGTGAGTGGAGGAAACAGCATGCGGCAGGAAGCCCGCCGACGGGTTAACAATCTATGGTTTGTTAGTTCCCCTCGGCACCACTCGCCGTCGGTCGCGAAGAGATCGGCAACGACCGCGCAGCCGAATTGCAAACTTCCATCGGAAGCGTAAGGCTGCCAAACCCCATCGACTGCATCGAGGATCGACTGCTGTGGTTTTACCTCGAAAAAGATTTGCAGTGCCGGGAACAAGCACCGGTAACCCATCAATTCAATCGCGAAGCACGGTTTGGTGGTGTACCGTGAGTGTACCGAAGTTCGGTTATTGGCGAGTGCGAGGCGCCAAAACTTCCGCAGTCTCAGGCCTGACGCAGACCCTCATCGACGCCGTTGGTCCTGCTCAGGTCGTCATCCCCCTTGCTGGGTGCGACGTTGCTCATTGCGTGGCTTGTGAATTTCCTGACCCAGCGCAGCCGCCGCTGGGCCGGGGGCCGGTCGGAGAATCCCTGTAAAATCGGTCGGTCGGATAGCCACGCCCGTCTCCAGCCTCACAACGCTGTCTGCTAGTTATGCATTGCCCAATTGAAACACCTGTCAGTGTTCTAGAATTTCCACTTCACCGGGCACCTTCGTCCCACGTAAAACAGACTTAACGCGGCTTGTTCACGCAAATGCAGTATTGCCATACACTACCGCACAATAAAGCCCCAAAACGCTTACTTTGGAGAG
>JAOUDU010000040.1 GCA_029859085.1 Gammaproteobacteria bacterium
AGAAATAGAAGGGGAGGAAACTCCCGCGCTTATCGCAGAATGGCTGAATATGTTTATAGCCGGTTGAGCGTTCTGCCACAGTTTTCATTTCAGGAATTTTACGAGGAAGCAAAGCAATGACTATTCGTTATGAGGGCAAGGTTGCCATAGTTACCGGCGCGGGCCAGGGGCTCGGGCGCAGCCACGCTATCGAGCTGGCAAAACGCGGCGCCAAAGTAGTAATAAACGACCTCGGTGGCGCCAAGGACGGCACCGGCGGCTCCAGCGACGCTGCCCGTGCGGTGGTGGCCGAGATCGAGGCCCTGGGCGGTGAGGCCATCGCCAACGGCGCCAATGTGGCGAAGTACGACGAAGTCGAGGCCATGGTGAAACAGGCGATGGACAAGTGGGGCCGGGTGGATATCCTGGTCAATAACGCCGGTATCCTGCGGGACAAGAGTTTCGCCAAGGGTACCCTGGACGATTTCAAACTGGTGGTGGATGTGCACCTGATGGGCACTGTGAACTGCACCAAGGCCTGCTGGGATATCATGCGTGAGCAGAACTATGGCCGGGTGGTGGTCACCACGTCATCCAGCGGCCTGTACGGCAACTTCGGCCAGACCAACTACGGCTCCGCCAAGATGGGCGTGATCGGGCTGATGAACACCCTGGTACAGGAGGGCGCCAAGCACGATATCCGGGTCAACGCGCTGGCGCCCACCGCGGGCACCCGCATGACCGAGGGCCTGATTCCCGAGGCCGCCTTCGAGCTGCTGACTCCGGAGACGGTGACGCCCGCCGTACTGTACCTGGTGAGCGAAGACGCGCCGAATCGCACGATTTTGTGCGCCGGTGCCGGCGCCTATGCCGTGGCCAAGATCGTCGAGACAGACGGGGTTTGGCTGCCTCCGGCGGAGCAGTCACCGGAAGGCATTGCCGCCAACTGGGAGGCGATAACCTCCACCGCGGGTGAAAAGGTGCCCCAGGCAGGTTTTGAACAGACAATCAAATTCACCGCCAAGGCCGCAGAGGGCCTGGGCATCAAATTAGGTTAATTCAAATGTGGCGGCCGTTGCCCGGCCGGCGCCCGATCAAAGGAGACAGGGAATGAAAGAAGCAGTGATTGTAGCGACAGCGCGGACGCCTATCGGCAAAGCCTATCGGGGTGGTTTCAACAACCTGGGGGGAGCGAGCCTGGGAGCGGCGTCGGTGGCAGAGGTGGTCCGGCGTGCGGGCATCGACCCGGCGCGGGTGGACGATGTCATCATGGGCTGCGCGATGCAGCAGGGCGCGACCGGCAGCAACATCGCGCGCCAGATCGCGCTGCGCGCGGGCCTGCCGGTGACCGTCTCCGGCATGACGATGGATCGCCAGTGTTCCTCGGGGCTGATGGCGGTTGCCACCGCGGCCAAGCAGGTGATGTACGATGGCATGACCTGCGTCGTGGGCGGCGGTCTCGAATCGATCTCCCTGGTGCAGAACGAGCATATGAACCGCCATCGCGGCGCCGATGAGCAATTGCTGGCCATGGCGCCGAATATTTTCATGCCCATGCTGCAAACCGCGGAAGTCGTGGCAAAGCGCTATAACATCTCCCGCGAGGCGATGGACGAGTACGGCCTGCAGTCACAGCAGCGCACGGCTGCCGCCTACGCGGCCGGCAAGTTCGCCGACGAGCTGGTGCCGGTGACCTGCAAGCGCGTCGTGTGGGACAAGGCCACCGGGGATGCCTCGGAGGCCGATGGCACCGTGTCAGCCGACGAGGGCGTGCGCTCTACCACCCTTGAGAGCCTCGCGGGCCTGAAGACGGTGATCGAGGGTGGCACCATTACCGCCGGCAATGCGTCACAGCTGTCCGATGGTTCGTCCGCGCAGCTGGTTATGGATGCCAGGGTCGCAGAAAAGGAGGGCCTCCAGCCCCTGGGTATCTATCGCGGCATGGCCGTTGCCGGCTGCGAACCGGATGAAATGGGTATTGGTCCCGTATTCGCGGTGCCGAAGCTGCTCAAGCAGCACGGCCTGAAGGTCGATGATATCGGCCTGTGGGAGCTGAATGAGGCCTTCGCGGTACAGGTGCTGTACTGCCGCGACAAGCTGGGTATCGACAACGACAAGCTCAACGTCAACGGCGGTGCCATCTCCGTCGGCCATCCCTACGGCATGAGCGGCTCGCGCATGATCGGCCACGCCCTGATCGAGGGCAAGCGCCGTGGCGTCAAGTACGTGGTGATCACCATGTGTGTCGGCGGTGGCATGGGTGCGGCTGGGCTGTTTGAAGTAGCCTGATAACGAACGGGAGAGAACATGAAAGCAGTTGTATGCAGGGAGCACGGCCTGCCGGAGAAGCTGGAACTGGTCAGCGACTGGCCGGAACCGACGCTGGGTGAGCACGATGTCCTGGTCAGGGTGAAGGCCGCGGGGCTCAATTTTCCAGATGTACTGATCATCCAGGGCAAATACCAGTTCCAGCCGGAGCTGCCCTTCATCCCGGGCAATGAGTGTTCGGGGGTGGTCGAGGCTGTGGGCGCAAAGGTCACCCGCTACAAGCCCGGCGACCAGGTTATCTCAGCGGCGGGCACCGGGGCTTTCTGCGAGCGGATCACCGCCAATGAGAACGGGGTATTCCCGATGCCAAAAGGCCTGAGCTTCGAGCAGGCGGCGGGTGTCAGTATCACCTACTTCACGTCCTATTACGCGCTCAAGCAGCGCGCCAACATCCAGCCGGGTGAGACCCTGCTGGTGCTGGGTGCCGCCGGCGGCGTGGGGACCACGGCGATCGAGCTTGGCAAGCTGATGGGAGCGAAGGTCATCGCCGCCGCCAGCTCCGATGAAAAACTGGAGCTGTGCAAAAAGCTGGGCGCGGATGAGGTGATCAACTACAGCACCACGTCCATCAAGGACGCCGTGAAGGAGCTCACCGGCGGCAGGGGCGTGGACGTGGTGTACGACCCTGTCGGCGGCGATTATGCCGAGCCGGCGATCCGCAGCATGGCCTGGAACGGCCGCTACCTGGTTATCGGCTTTGCCAGCGGCCCGATACCGAAAATCCCGCTGAACCTGACGCTGCTCAAGGGCTGTTCCATAGTCGGTGTATTCTGGGGCCGGTTTACCGGCGAGGAACCGAAGGTGCATTTGCAGAATATCAGCGAGTTGTGGGAGCTGTTCGCCACCGGCAAACTGAACCCGGTGGTGACTGATGTGTTCCCGCTGGAACAATACCAGGATGCGTACAATTGCATGATCGAGCGGCGCGCCCGCGGCAAGGTCATTCTCACGCTTTAGCCGGATGAAGAGGTAAGGCGGATGCAGGGCTTCGAATTCAACACCGTCAAACGCATCATCAGCGGTGCCGGCAGCGCGCTGCAACTGGCGGACCAGTGCCGCCAGCTGGGTATTGCCAGGCCGCTGCTGGTGACCGACCCCGGGCTTATGGCGATCGGCCTGGTGCAACCGGTGCTGGCTGCGCTGGAACGCGAGGGTGTGGTCGCCGTCGTATTCGACCAGGTGCGGGAGGACCCGCCCGAGGCTACGGTGCTGGCGGCCGCGGACCTGGGTCGCAGTCAGAGTGTTGACGGCGTGCTTGCGGTGGGCGGTGGCAGCTCCATGGATGTGGCCAAGGTGGTGGCGGCCCTGCTCGGGGGGAGCCAGGCCCTTGCCCAGTTGTACGGTGTGGGCAATATCACCGGCGGGCGCCTGCCGCTGGTGCTGGTGCCCACCACCGCCGGCACCGGCTCGGAAGTGACACCGGTGGCAGTGATCACCACCGGCGAGACCACCAAGGCCGGGGTCTCCTCGCCGGTACTGCTGCCGGACGTGGCAGTGCTGGATGCGGACCTCACCCTGGGCCTGCCGGCGGCGGTTACCGCGATGACCGGGGTGGATGCAATGGTGCATGCCATCGAGGCATATACCTCCCGCCACCAGAAAAACCCGATTTCCGATAACCTTGCGCGGCAGGCCCTCGCCCTGTTGTCGCGCAATATCCGCACCGCCGTGCGCGATGGCGGGAACCGCGAGGCCAGGGAGAATATGCTGCTGGGAGCCTGCCTCGCGGGCCAGGCTTTCGCCAACGCCCCGGTTGCCGCGGTACACGCCCTGGCCTATCCGCTGGGGGGGCATTACCATATTCCCCACGGTTTGAGTAATTCACTGGTGCTGCCAACCGTGCTGGAATTCAATGCACCCAGTGCCTGCGGGCTGTATGCGGAGCTGGCCGAAATCGTGGTTGGCTCCCCGGTGGCGGGCAGCGCGGAAGCCAAAACATCGACCATGATCAGGGCCCTGCGGGAGTTGATTGACGATGTCGCCCTGCCGGCGACACTCGAGGCCGCCGGGGTCGACGAGGACAAGCTCGAAATGCTGGCCGAGGACGCCATGCTGCAACAGCGCCTGCTGGTGAACAATCCCCGGGATGTCGGCTACGCGGATGCCCTGGCCATCTACCGGGCGGCTTTCCGGAGGGCGGCATGAGCAGGGCCGGGCCGCCCTCGCGGGCTGACTACAAGGTGTTCTATCCCATTTCGACCCGCTGGTCGGATAACGATATCTACGGCCACGTGAATAACGTGACCTACTACTCCTATTTCGACACCGCGGCCAATCGCTACCTGATCGAGGAGGGGGGGCTTGATATCGGCGATGGCCGGGTGGTGGGCTACGTCGTCAATTCCGGCTGTGAGTACCATGCCCCAATCACCTATCCCGAGCCGATCGAGGCGGGTTTGCGGGTGGACCGGCTCGGCAACAGTTCGGTGCAGTACGGGCTGGCGATCTTCAGGGCGGGCGAGCAGAAGGCGGCGGCCCATGGCCATTTCGTCCATGTTTTTGTCGATCGCGCGGCGGACAAGTCGGTACCCATACCCGCCGGCCTGCGCACCGCGCTGGCGCGCCTGTTGCGATAAACGGTTATTTTTTCACAGGATTACTGCGGATTTTGAGATCCCGGCAGTGACAGGATCCCGGCTGGTTAGGTAAACTCAGCCGAACTGCCAGGAACTACTATAAGTGCATATCACAGGACATTCGCGCCGCCCCCGCGCTTTTTCTTTCCGCCATTACCTGCTGATCCCGCTGCTATTGGTCCAGGCAGCCTTCATCCCGCTGTGCAAGGCCATGGCAGACCCTGATGAGATCTGGTTGCTGGTGGATACCTCGCGGCTGAAGCTCACGGTAATGCGTGGAGACGCCCCGCTGCGGGAATACGAAAACATCGCCATCGGCAGCAATGGCCCCACCCTGGCCAAGAAAGTAAGCGACGAGACCACCCCCCTGGGGGAGTTCAGGATCAGTCGTATCAACCCCCGCAGCCGTTTCCACCTGTTCATGGGGCTGGATTACCCGACCATGGAGGATGCGAAGCGGGCGCTGGCAGATGGCCGGCTGAGCCCGGAGGAGTACACTGCGGTAAGCAATGCCTGGCTGGCCCAGGAGCCGCCGCCACAGAATACCCGCCTGGGCGGTTACCTGGGGATTCACGGCCTCGGGGTGGGCAATGAGGAGATTCACGGGCGGTTCAACTGGACCGATGGCTGCATCGCCGTGACCAACGAACAGATCGACGAACTGGCCCACTGGGTGGTCGTGGGCACCCGGGTGAGCGTCCGCTAGGCCCGAAATGACCTGATTTGCGCAATATGTCGGTGAAATTATTGCTTGCGAACCGCAAGTGTATCCCAGAGAATATGCGCGGGCAGGGGGTCTAGTGCTGTTACAGGCGACCACTTCCAGATTTGGTGATGGGTCGGGCCGCGCTTTCCAGGACGGAAAGACCGGGTTGGACCCAGATGCTTTAACGGGCGAAGGCCTTTTTTTAGGGTAAAGGAGAGAAGTAAATGCGTAATATCTACAAGACTGTTTCTACTGGTGTAATGGTAGTGGCTCTGGCCGGCCTGACCGGTTGTGCCACCACTGGCGACCTCGACGCTCTGCGTGCAGAAGTGGACAAGGCCAACAGCACTGCCAGCCAGGCTGCTGCCGATGCTTCCGCTGCCAAGCGTGACGCTGCTGCTGCCAAGACTGCTGCTGAGCAGGCTCGCGACGCCGCCAATGCGACCAACGAGAAGCTGGACCGCATGTTCAAGAAGTCTATGCAGAAGTAAAGCTGAACCAGGGGTAAAACCCTCAGCAAGGGCCGCGATCCTCGATCGCGGCCTTTTTTTTTATACGTCCTTCGAAATCGGCACCGGCATCCCGGTGCGCTCCGTGAGGGCGCGCGAAATGGCATCCTCATCCAGCTCCACCAGCCTGCTTGCCTGGGCGGCGTCGATCAGGCGCAGGGCGTTGCCGAGCAGTTGCTCATGTCCCACCTTGTCCTCTTCCAGCGGTTCGTGGATCTCCAGGTAGAGCTTGCCGCCAAACCAGCCCACCTTGGCGGTCTCGCTGACAATCCGCACCGGGGTGCCAACGGCGATATGCCCGAACAGGTATTCGATATCCTCCGGCATCATGCGGATACAGCCGTGGGAGGCGCGCATGCCCACGCCGAAGGCCTTGTTGGTGCCGTGGATCAGGTAGCTGCCACCGCCGATTGCCAGCCGCATGGCGTATGCCCCCAGGGGGTTATTCGGGCCCGCCGGGACGACGGCCGGCAGCGGGTCGCCGTTCTCAAGGTGTTCCTTGCGAATTGACGCCGGCGGCGTCCAGGTCGGATCCTTTATCTTGCCCACCACCTTGGTCAGCCCCAGCGGGGTACCCCAGTCCTGCCGGCCGATCCCCACCGGAAAGGTCTTCACCACCGGCGTCTCGCCGGGTTTCGGCTTGGGGTAATAGTAGAGCCGCATTTCCGGCACGTTGAGCACCAGGCCCTCCCGCGGGGCCGCCGGCAGGATATAGCGGGTGGGGATGATGACTTTGGTGCCGTCGCCGGGCAGCCAGCGGTCCACCTCCGGGTTGGCGCGGGTTATCTGCTCCTGGCCGATGTCGTAGCGGCGCGCGATGTCCAGCAGGGTGTCCTCGTGCTGCGCTTCCACCACGTGGATGGCGCCGATGAGATCGAACTCGGGCAGGGGCATGTCAAATGTGGCTGCACTGGCTGCTCCGGGCAGCAGCAGGGCGAGCATGAGAAGATGGGTACGCATGGTTGCTACTGGTCAAATGGGCGCTCAGGGTACTACAACTGCACGCCTATTTGCAGACCCCCTCGCGTCGTTGGTTCAGTGCCAGGGTCGCCAGCACCGCGAGAAAGATGGCGGCGCTGAAAAGAGGCGCCAGCGGGCCATGCACCTGGTAGAGGGCACCGGCGCAGATTGGCCCCGCGACGAAGCCGATGGCCGGGCAGGAGCTGACGAGCCCGGCGGCGGCGCCCTGCTCCTGGGGGCTTACCGCCAGGGACGCCCCGGCGGCGATAGCGGGCATGCACAGGCCCATCCCCGTGCCGAGAAACGCCATGCCGACACCCAGCACCGCAAACGTGCCGAAACCGGCGATCAACACGGCCCCGACGGTCAGGGAGGCGAGGCCCAGGCGAATCAGCAGGGACGCCCGGAGGGAGGCGCGCTGCATTACCGTGACCTGGATCAGGAAGGTGAAAACCGCGGATATCATCAGCGCCGCGCCCGCCATTTGCGCGGTCTCGATGCCGCTGAGCCCGAGTTTGTCCTGCAACTGGAAGCCCAGGGTTTGCTGGATCCCGGAAAACCCGACAAACAGGCCGACCGCCGTTGCCAGGTACACCCGGATACGCGGATCGAAAAAGCGCAGGCGGGTCGTGATCCTGCGACTGGTGATGTCCTGTTTCGGCGTCAGCGGCAACTGGCGCCATACCAGCAGCGCCGCCATGGCCGCCATGGCGGCGGCAAAATACAGCGGCGCCAGCAGGCCGAAAGTTGCCAGCGCGCCGCTGACGGCGGGGCCGAGTATGGTGCCCATGCTGTTCGCCGTGCCCAGTCGCGCCATCGTGGCGGTGCGCCGGTCCCGGCCCGTGTGGTCCGCCGCGTAGGCGGTACTGGCGGGGCTTGTGGCTGACATGATCAGCGACTGGCTGCAGCGCGCCAGCAGCAGCATCCCGTACAGGGCCGTGCCCGCCAGCACGCCCTTCAGGCCGGCATAAAATACGCTGGTGAAAGCCAGTGTGCCCAGCGTGTAGCCCACCAGCCCGGTGATAATAATCGGTTTGCGGCCGACGCGGTCGCTCAGGCGGCCCCAGGCGGGGGCGGCGAGCCCGAAGATGAGCGCGGAAATGGCTATGATCGAGGTGATGCGCAGCTCGCTCAGCTGTACTTCGCGACCCAGCGGGGCCAGTATCGCGAATACCAGTGACTGCCCCATGGCAGTGGTCATCAGGGCGACGATCAGCACGGTGATCTGGTGACGGCTCAGATGGTCGGGCAAGGCGGAGATCTCCGTCGCGGTAGTCGAGTACCTGTGGGGCGTGTTGCCGGGCAGGCGTCCGGCCAGGTCGGGGTGTGTCCATGATAGGGATATCTGCCGCCAAATCAATTGCCGGTATGGACAGTCAGGGGGTGTTCCCCTACAATCTGGCGCCAGATTTCACGCGCCCGGCCAGTGCGGCGGGCGACGTGTGTCCCCTTGAATAATCAGCGCTGAATTCATGTAATGAGGCGAGATGCGGATCCCCATCTCGCCTGTTCGCGAGCGCCCGGCTCAGGGGTGCCCGGCTGAGGGGCGCGAGGCTAATATTATTCCGCTGAATTTGGAGGTGTGCTTGTCCAGTCCGGCCATTCTGGCGCTTGAAGACGGAAGTATTTTCAAAGGCCTGGCGATAGGCGCTGCGGGGATATCGGTGGGGGAGGTTGTCTTCAACACCGCCATGAGCGGCTACCAGGAGATTCTCACCGACCCGTCCTACGCGCGCCAGATTGTCACCCTGACCTACCCCCATATCGGCAATACCGGTACCAATCCCGAGGACGAGGAGTCCTCGGGCGTCTGGGCCGCGGGCCTGGTGATAAGGGATCTGCCGCTGATGGCCAGCAATTACCGCAACGAGCAGGACCTGCAGCAATACCTCGAGCAGCGCGGAATTGTCGCGATCGCCGACATCGATACCCGGCGCCTCACCCGTATCCTGCGCGACAAGGGAGCCCAAAACGGCTGCCTGATGGCCGGGGATGACATCGACGAGGAGCGCGCGCTGGCCGAGGCCCGCGGGTTCGCCGGGCTCAAGGGCATGGACCTGGCCAAGGAGGTATCGGTCGATAAAGCCTATACCTGGGATGAGGGCAGCTGGGTGTTCGGCATCGGCCACAGCCAGCGGCCCTCGGCGGAGCTGCCCTGGCACGTGGTGGCCTACGACTACGGCGTCAAGCGCAATATCCTGCGCATGCTGGTGGACCGCGGCTGTCGCCTGACTGTGGTACCGGCCCGGACCCCTGCGGCGGACGTGCTTGCGCTGAAGCCGGACGGCGTGTTCCTTTCCAACGGCCCCGGCGATCCCGAGCCCTGCACCTACGCCATCGAGGCGATCAGGGCCATCCTCGAGACCGACATCCCGGTGTTCGGCATCTGCCTGGGTCACCAGCTGCTCGGCCTGGCCAGCGGCGCCGCCACGATGAAAATGAAATTCGGCCACCACGGCGCCAACCACCCGGTACAGAACCTCGATAACGGCACGGTCCTGATAACCAGCCAGAACCACGGTTTTGCGGTGAATGAGGACAGCCTGCCTGCCAATTTGCGGGTCACCCACAAGTCGCTGTTTGACGGCTCCCTGCAGGGTATTCACCGCACCGACAAGAACGCCTTCAGTTTCCAGGGCCACCCGGAAGCCAGTCCCGGGCCACACGATGCGGCGCCTCTCTTCGACCACTTCATCGAGCTGATTGCAGCCCGCACGGGCGCCCGTCCCACAGGAATAAGCTGATCCCGTATGCCAAAAAGAACTGACATCAAGAGCATCCTGATTCTCGGCGCCGGCCCCATCGTCATCGGCCAGGCCTGCGAATTCGATTACTCCGGCGCCCAGGCCTGCAAGGCCCTGCGGGAAGAGGGCTACCGGGTAATCCTGGTGAACTCCAACCCGGCCACGATCATGACCGACCCGGCCATGGCGGATGCCACCTATATCGAACCCATCGAGTGGCGCACCGTGGCGCGCATTATCGAGGCGGAAAAGCCGGACGCGCTGCTGCCGACGATGGGCGGCCAGACCGCCCTCAACTGCGCCCTGGACCTGGCCAGGGAGGGGGTGCTTGAGGCCCACGGGGTGGAGATGATCGGCGCGACCAAGGAGGCCATCGATATGGCCGAGGACCGCCAGCTGTTCGACCAGGCCATGAAGCGCATCGGCCTGGAAACCCCGCGCGCCGCCTTCGCCCACAGCCTGGAGGAGTCGTTCCAGGTGCTGGACCAGATCGGGTTTCCCTGCATCATCCGTCCCTCCTTCACCATGGGCGGCTCCGGTGGCGGCATCGCCTATAACCGCGACGAGTTCGAGAAAATCTGTGTGCGCGGGCTGGATCTTTCCCCGACCAACGAACTGCTGATCGACGAGTCCCTGATCGGCTGGAAAGAGTTCGAGATGGAAGTGGTGCGGGACAAGAACGACAACTGCATCATCGTCTGCTCGATCGAGAATTTCGATGCCATGGGTGTGCATACCGGAGACTCCATCACCGTTGCCCCGGCCCAGACCCTGACCGACAAGGAATACCAGATCATGCGCAACGCCTCCCTCGCGGTATTGCGCGAGATCGGCGTGGAGACCGGCGGTTCCAACGTCCAGTTCGGGCAGGATCCCAAGACCGGCCGCATGGTTGTTATCGAGATGAACCCGCGGGTGTCGCGCTCTTCCGCACTTGCCTCCAAGGCCACCGGCTTCCCCATTGCCAAGGTCGCCGCCAAGCTGGCGGTCGGCTTTACCCTGGATGAGCTGCAGAACGATATCACCGGCGGCAGGACTCCGGCTTCCTTCGAGCCGTCGATTGATTACGTCGTTACCAAGATTCCCCGCTTTGCCTTTGAGAAATTTGCCACGGCCGACTCGCGCCTGACCACCCAGATGAAGTCGGTGGGCGAGGTCATGGCCATCGGTCGCACTTTCCAGGAGTCCCTGCAGAAAGCCCTGCGGGGTCTCGAGGTGGGATCCGCGGGCTTTGAGCATATGATCGATGTGGACGGCCCCGATGCCC
>JAOUDU010000586.1 GCA_029859085.1 Gammaproteobacteria bacterium
AGTGCGGAACCGGGCCACCCCCAGGTTTGCATCGCCAGTATAGGGCGCTTACACTTGGCTGCCAATAAAATTGATGATCGGGCGCTCCTGGTAGCCCGGCGCGACGTGGGTGGTGAAGATGGTTGACGATCATGGGTCGTACAGCGTGAATGAAGAAATCGAGGGCGCTCCGCCGGCGCTTTCCAGGACCGAGGTGCGGCAGCGCCGGCTGTCCGAAAGCGTTACCGTAAACCGGTACCTTTACCAGCAGACCCAGCAGCTGGAGCATATGTTGCTGGAGGCAGTGGACCTGCAGGCGCTGCTGGAGATCCTGCTGGTCAGTATGCCGCGGCACTTTTCCTTCCGCACCGCGGAACTGTGGTTGTACGACCCGGAAGATATACTGGCTGAACTCATTGTCGGGGGCCAGCGTTACGGCCACAGCCTGCAACTGCACCAGGATGCCTATGTGATGCAGGAGCTGTACGATCTCGAACCGGACATCGTGCTGCTCACGCCAACGGATAGCCGTATGTTCGAAGTCCTCAAGCACGAGCAGGGAGTTGACTACGCACTGCTGATGCCGCTCACCGACAGCGGGCGCATGATCGGCAGCCTGCACCTCGGGCTGCAGGATGACGCCCTGGTGGTGGGTGAGAGCGAGGAGCAGTTGATCTCGCACCTGGCCACCATGATCTCCGCCTGTTTCAAGAGTGTGGTTTCGCGGCAGCAGGTATCCCGGCTGACCCTGCTCGACCCCCTCACCCAGATCAGCAACCTGCGCGGCTTCGAGAAAGACATTACCCGGGAGATTTCCCGGGCGCGCAGGGCGGACAAGGCGCTGACCGTCCTGATCATGGAGATCGACGAGTTCGATGACCTGTACGATCACTACGGTGAGCGCAGTGGCCAGTTCGTGGTCAAGAAGGTCGCCGAGCGCATATCCTCCGACCTGCGGGCCACGGACATGATGGCGCGCCTGTCCCGCTCCAAACTCGCCCTGCTCATTCCCGGCAGCGGCGAGATCCTGGGCCAGGAGATCGGCGAGCGTATGCGCGATGATATCGAAGGGTTTGCGGTGGACGATGGCCGCGGCGCGGTGCTGCAGGTGACCGTCAGTGTGGGTATGGTGACCTGGGAGCCCCAGCAGTACCCTGCGGTGGATATGCCGCACCTGGCCAGGCAGATGGAAGCCGTGGCCAGCAAGGCCCTGGCATTGTCCCAGGCCAAGGGCGGGAACCGGATTACCCTGTCCCGACTCAGCACCCTGATTGTCTGAGCGAGCAAACCATGAGTGAAGACAACCCCAGGAAGCTCGAATCCCTGTTCGAGAATAACCGGCGCTGGGCACACAGCATCAGCACCAGCGACCCCGAATTTTTCGCCAAGCTCGCGGCCCAGCAAAGCCCGGAATATCTCTGGATAGGGTGCTCGGACAGCCGGGTGCCGGCGAACCAGATTGTCGACCTGCTGCCGGGTGAGATTTTCGTACATCGCAATGTCGCCAATATGGTCGTTCATACTGACTTCAACTGCCTTACGGTTCTGCAGTACGCGGTTGATGTCCTGAAGGTAAAGCACGTCATCGTTGTCGGCCACTACGGTTGTGGGGGCGTGCGTGCGGCCTACGAGAACGAGGATAACGGCCTGATTGATAACTGGCTGCGCAATATCAAGGATGTATTGCACCGCTCCCGCGCCCGGATCAATGCCCTCGCCGACGAGAGTGCCCGCCTGAACCTGCTGTGTGAACTCAACGTGATAACCCAGGTGGCGAATGTCTGCCACACCACCATCGCCCAGAATGCCTGGCAGCGGGGGCAGACGCTTACTGTACACGGCTGGGTTTACAGCCTTGAGGATGGCCTGCTGAAGGACCTGGATTGCTCGGTGGACAGCGTCGAACAGATCCCGGAAGTCTACCGGGTGCTGCCCTGAGCGCGAAGAACCCGCTCCAGGTGCCGGTCGACGGCCGCCTCTGGAGCGATTTTTGCGACGGCCTCAAGCTGGCCGGCGAGCAGGTGCTGGCAACCGATACCCCGGCCGACAGCCTGACCCGGGCGGAGGGCTATCGCTACCTCACCCGCCTGTTGCGCCTGGGTCTCGAGAAATTCATCGAGTTCGGTGATCCTGATTTCCCGCAGTTCTATTCCCTCTCCCATGAAACCGCCAAGATCGGCAACGACAACCCCGACAATTTCTACCTGAACTGCGCGGTGGACGGGCGTCGGGACTACCGTATCACCGGCAATCGCGGCTCGGTTGCCTACCTCAGCATCGAGACCAAGGCCGGCTCTTTCGCCGGGGGCGGCGATATGGCGCCTACCGGGCATGTGGAAGTGGACCAGCTGGCGGTTGCCGCCAATGGCGACTTCGAACTGGTGGTCAGCGCCCGGGAACACCCCGGCAACTGGCTGCCCATGACCGCCGCCTCGGACAATATCCTGGTGCGCCAGACTTTCCGGGAGCGGGGCCGGGAGCAGCGGGCCCGGCTGCGTATCGAATGCCTGAACCCGGTGGGTACCGCCCGGCTCGACCCGGAGGAATTCGCCGCGCAACTGGCGCAGGTGGCGCCTTTTGTGGCCGGCACGGCGGGGCTGTTCCGGCAGTGGATGGAACTGTTCGCCGGTCATGTGAACCAGCTGCCCCCCAATGACCAGCAGATGTGCCTGCGCTCCGGTGGCGATCCGGGGATCTATTACCACAACAGCCGCTGGCGGCTGGCCCCGGAC
>JAOUDU010000587.1 GCA_029859085.1 Gammaproteobacteria bacterium
GGCCTCGCCCATGTGGGTCAGGATCGAGAACCGCAGCTGTGCGTCGGAGCGGTCCGCCGACCTGGCGGTGCCGGCCCGCAGGGCGCTGTGGGTGAGGGCGCCGAGCATGGTCTGGTGGCGATCGACCACCGGCAGCGACGGAAACAGGGTCCAGCCCTCGTGCTGCTCCACCTCCCACAGGGTCGCCCGCGCCGACAGGGGCTGGACCCCGGTGTTGAGCAGGTCCGCCAGCGGGGCCTCGCCTTTGCTGGTCAGCAGCTTCTCGACTTCCACCAGGCCCACCAGCCGGTGGCGCCCGTCCACCACGATGACGATGCCGCCCAGGTGGGTCTGCTGGCGCTTCACCAGGTCCAGGCAGTGGTCCACCGAGCTGTCCAGCGTGAAGTGGGGCACCGCGGTATCCATCCAGGCACCCACCGTGCTGATCGGGTAGGCCAGTTTGTTGGCAAAGCCCTGGGCAGTGGCGGCGGGCATGTGGGCTATCACCGCGCTGCGCTGCTCGTTGCTCATCAGGCGCAGCAGGGTCTCGGTCTCGGCGTCGGGCAGGACCCGCAGGATATCCGCGGTGAGGTCTACCGGCAGCAGTGACAGCGTGCGGGCGGCGGGCCAGCTGGCCATGCCGTCGATCACCGGCACCAGCACCTCCAGCGGCATCTGCTGCAGGAACTCCACGCAGTCTTCCGGGGCGAAATCCTGCAGCAGGGCGGCGGCGGCCTTGGGCCGGTTCTGCAGGAAGGCCAGGCTGAGGACGTTGGGATCACTCACGGCCCGAGTCTCCCAGCAGCAACACTACCGCCTGCTCCTGGTACAGCTTGGCCGGCACGGAAACCCGCCCCGACTCGGTGTCGAGGATCACCGCGGTGGCGGCCACTTCAAGCACCGTGCCCTCCCAGTCGCCGATGCGGATCTCCTGTCCTGGCTCAAGTACATCGCGCAGGTGGTGTGCGGCAATCAGGTTGCTCACCAGGGTGCGCGCCCCGAGGCCGAAAGCCAGTGCGAAACCGAACAGCAACGCCGCGCTGGATATGCCGAGCATCGTGGTCAGGAAGGAGACATCGACGCCGATCTGGTCGAGGCCGATGATCAGCGCGGTGACCAGGGTGATGGCCTGGGCCAGGCGGCTTATCACCACCGCCTCGGTAAACTCGGCGGAATGGGCGGCGGCCAGGGTCAGGTCCCGCACCAGGCCGGAGAGAATATAGCCCACGAGGATGATCAGGCCGCCCGAGACGATACCCGGCAGGAAATCCACTACCCGTTCAAGCCAGGCGGCAATGCCGGTGAGGCCCGCGGTATTGAGGGCCGCGGTGACAAAAATGAAGAGTGTTATCCAGAACAGGATGCCGGCCATCAGCCGGGTGATGCCCGCGGAAAAATACACCACCGCCCTGGTCCGTCCCGACAGCACCCGCTCCAGGAACAGGTTCACCCAGTGCAGCAGCTTGAGGGTGAGGGCGCGCACCAGGCGCGCGGCCACCATGCCCGCCAGCAGCAGCAGGAGTGCCGCGGCGATGCTGGGCAGCGAGGCGACTATAGTCGCCGTGGTTTCATGCAGTGTGGTTTCCAGCTGGCTGGTGAGGTCGGCGGTATTCGCCATGGCTAGCTCCGCGATCGTCGTGGGGTGGCCCCGATTGTAACGCGGATCAGGCGTGGATTGTCACCGCGGTGTCAGCCGGCGGGCAGGAATTGCAGCGCCACGCCATTGTTGCACCAGCGCTCACCGGTGGGCGCGGGGCCGTCGTTGAAGACATGCCCCTGGTGCCCCCCGCAGCGGGCGCAGTGATATTCGGTGCGCGGCCAGACCAGCTTGAAGTCGCGCCTGGTCTCCAGCGCGCCGGGTATGGCGGTGAAGAAGCTCGGCCAGCCGGTGCCGCTGTCGTATTTCATCTCGGAGCTGAACAGGGGCAGCTCGCAGCCGGCGCAGGCGAAAATACCCCGGCCTTTTTCATTGTTCAGCGGGCTGCTGGACGCGCGCTCGGTGCCCTCCTCGCGCAGTACCTGGAACTGGGCCTCGCTGAGGCGCGCGCGCCACTGGCTTTCGGTCAACGCAAGTTTGTCATCGGCGCCGGGCGGCTTGAACCCCGCGGGCAGGTAATCCCGCCAGCGCAGGCGCATCGCCTCGATATCGGCATTGCTGCGCGTTGCGCCGAGCAGCGGAAGTGAGCCCGCCGCAAGCGGCAGGGACAACAGGGCCATGACCAAGGATCGTCTTTTCATAAAAGTGTGACCGCCCGATGCGGGTTTAATTCCCTGTGGTACGTTTCTTTGCCAGTGACCGGATCATGTTCGGGGTTATCCCCGGCTTCAGTAATGATCGATCAGCGCCTGCAGGTCATTGAGCAACTGGCTGTAGACGCTCAGCGACGATTTGCTGTCCATGGGGCACAGGGCGGGCTTGTCGTGCAGCGCGCCGGCGCCGGTTCTTCAAAGGGAGGGTCTGCATCGGGCAGCCCCCTCTTACTGGCCTGTGGGTTGGATGCCCCGGGTCGGGGGAAGTTCCCCGGTCGGCGGCAACCGCTGCGCCGGCGAGCCGCAAATAAACGGGCTGGAAATAAAAAAGCCGAGCGGCTGGCTCGGCTTTTTAAACGTTTGGTGCCCAGAAGAGGACTTGAACCTCCACCCCCTTGCGAGGACCAGCACCTGAAGCTGGCGTGTCTACCAATTTCACCATCTGGGCGTTTCGGTTATGCGGGTTATTTCGCAGCATCCA
>JAOUDU010000589.1 GCA_029859085.1 Gammaproteobacteria bacterium
CCCTCGGCGGTGGTTTTGAGGCCCATCTCTTTCGCCCGCTTCAGCCCCGGCGACTCGGGTTCGACGCCGACCATCCACACGGGCTCGATCAATTTGCTGCGCATGGCTTTCATCAGCAGGTCGGTACCGATATTGCCGGGGCCGATGATGGCGGCTTTAACTTTTTTACTCATGTTGGTTCTCTCATTACTTCTTGAAATAAACTGGTAAATTCATTGCCGCGGATACTGCACTGAAGTTTGTGATTTAGCGTTTACAAATCATGTTTAGTTCTTGCTCCAATTGACGCAGCTACGGGGTAGTCTAGCCCAAGACACGCCGTGAATACGTCCATGTAGGCTCGCTGCAGCCATCCATGGCTGCAGACGGTCTTGAGCCAGACTACCCCGCATCTGCGCCTTGAATCGATCTGTTAATTGGCAATATAAATTCCACTTCTTAAGTTTCAAATTTGCGAGTAGGAGTTTTTGACTCCTGCCTCAACTGCCTTTCATACCTGATTACACACACTGAACCGAGAGAGTGTAGCCGATAGTGGGGCTCCAGACCGTCTGTGGCCATGGATGGCCACAGCGAGCCTACATGGACGTATTCACGGCGTGTCTGGAGACTCACTATCGGGTGCGCTCTCGGCTTTGGCACAAGTGTCTAAAAACCCGGGATAGCCCAAACTTTCGGCCTCCAAAGCACGGACCAAAGAAGCGCTAAACAAAGCGGCAACTGCACCCGCCTATGCCGTCGATCTCCAGCGACATCTCATCCCCGGCCACCACCGGAATCAGCGGCGCCAGGGAGCCCGATAAAATCACCTCTCCCGCCTTGAACGGAATCCCGAACTCGCCGAGGGTATTGGCCAGCCAGGCCACCGCCGTCAGGGGATTGCCCTGCACCGCGCTGCCCAGCCCTTCCGCGTGGCGCTGGCCGTTCTTGTAAATCGTCATTTTCAGGGACGGCAGGTCGAAATCACGCGGGTCCACCTCGTGGCGGCCGAACACGTAGACACCGCAGGAGGCGTTGTCGGCCACCGTGTCCTGGATTTTTATCTTCCAGTCGTCGATGCGCGAATCGACGATCTCGAAGCAGGGAATAATGGTGGCGGTGGCGTCGAGCACGTCCTCCTCGGTGACACCAGGGCCCTGCAGGTCCTTGCGCAGGCGGAAGGCTATCTCGCCCTCCGCCCTGGGCTGGATCAGGTTGCCCGCGATGGGGATGTTGGCGCCGTCGGGGTATTCCATCGCGTCGGTGAGGAAGCCGAAGTCGGGCTGGAAAACACCGAGCATATCCTGCACCGGCTTGCTGGTGACGCCGATTTTCTTGCCGACCACCCGCTCGCCGGCAGCGATGCGACGCTGCAGGAAGACCTGGGAGATGCGGTAGGCGTCCTCGATGGTGATAGCGGGCTCCCGGTCGGTGAGGGGCGGCAGGGTGCGGCGCTCGCGCAGGGCCTCGAACAGGGCATCGCCATAATCACTGATTTTTTCCGGGGTCATCGTTGTCCTCTCGGCCGCTTTCCCATAGACTCGGGCAATAATATATATATTTCCCTGTTTGACAACCGCTTTATCGATATTCTTGACCCGGAAATAAAGGCCATGGCCGAGCAAGCAAACGACCCCGCCGCCACCGTGGCGAGCCACAAGACCCTCAGCGACCAGGCCTACACCCGCCTGCGCCGCGACGTGATACAGGGCGACTTTGCCCCGGGGTCGAAGCTCGGCATCGAGCAGCTGCGCGCGGCCTATTCTGTTGGTGCCACACCACTGCGGGAGGCCCTGCACCGGCTCAGCGCCGAGGGCTTCGTGGTGGTGGAGGGGCAGCGCGGCTTCCGGGTGGCGGATATTTCGGCCAGGGAACTGCGGGAGCTGACCGAACTGCGCATCGTGATCGAGGGCCTGGCCCTGCGCGAAAGCCTGGCGCGGGCCGACGATGACTGGGAGTCGCGGCTGGTGCTGGCGTTTCACCAGCTGCAGAAAATCGAGAAGCAGGCCGAGCCCGACCCTGTGTTGTGGGAAGCGCGCAACAACGAATTCCACCTGGCGCTGATCAGCCGCTGCGAATCGCGCTGGCTGATGCGTATCTACGAGCTGCTGTACGACCAGCACCGGCGCTACCGTATTATCGCCCGGGTGGATCGCGGCGACCGGGATATCCACGGCGAGCATATGGCGATGATGGAAGCCGCCCTGGCGCGGGATATCGACGCCCTGCTCGCGGCACACGAGGCGCATATCAGGCACACCGCAAGCTCGCTGGAGCGGCGGCTTCGCTTCGACCTGCCGGGATGATCGTTATCATGCCGCGAGCGGGGCCGCGCACACCGCGGCAACGCCCAGCTGATCGGCCAGTTGGCGCACCGTTTGCGGCAACTCATTACCGGCTACCAGTGCATAGGTAAATTTGTCGGGGCGAATCACGGCGACCGCGCCCTCGCTCATCCCGGATGCCTTCAGCCAGCTGGTCAGCTCCCCGCTGCAATCCTCCATTTCGGGCAGTCCCTCCGGGGCATTTCGCGCCGTGTTAAAACCCTGCGGCCGGCCTCCCAGCGGAAAGATGGTCAGGTAGCGGGCATCCAGCTGAGCCAGCGCGCCAAGTTCCGCGGGTGACAGCAGGTCGCGGGGATCCACGCCAAAACCGATCACGCCGTACCCCTCTCCCAGCACCTCATCCAGCAGCCGGCGCCGGCCGTCGCGCCCCATTACAGAG
>JAOUDU010000588.1 GCA_029859085.1 Gammaproteobacteria bacterium
AATTAGCTTCTGCCATATTCCGCTTCCTGGCGGGCAATATCGACAGGATTCCAAGTGTCCCGTATTGCCTGGCTGGTCCAGGTTTTCGGAACCTGTGCTATCTTTACCGCCAACAACAATAACAAACGGAACCTGAAATGTTCACAAATTTTTACAGGCCCCGTTCGGGGTTCAATCCGACAATCATATTCCCCTTTGCCTTTTTGGTTGCCGCCGGAATCGGCTCGGCCCATGCGGAAACTGACTCGCTTGTCGGTGTGTTCACGGCAGCACAAGCGGAGCGCGGTAAAACCGTTTTTGCTGGCGAGTGCGCCGGCTGCCACGGTGCCGATCTGAAGGGGGGCACGGCCCCGGCATTATCCGGCGAGGCGTTTGCGGCGAGCTGGGGGGCAGAGGGCAATAATGCCCAGGTAATGGGCCAGCCGTTCAGTGTTGATGACCTGGCCTTTTTTGTCAGCACCAGCATGCCTCCGGGCAAGGTCAAATCAGTGTCGGCAGAAGATCATGCCGCGGCCCTTGCCTACCTGCTGGAGCGCAACGGTATGCCCGCCGGGGATACCCCGCTGGAACTCGGTGCGCCCCAACTGAAGGAGGTCATGCTGAGCTTGGGCCGCCCGGTGCCTGAGCAGGCGGCGCCACCCCCCGAACTGATGAGGGGTGAACCAGGTGCCATCCCCACAGGCGGTGGGCCCAGCCAGGCTGAGCTGAACGCCGCGGCCACCGCCACTGAAAGCTGGTTGTACCACACCCACGATTACGCCGGGTCCCGCTATGTGCCGCTTGACCAGGTCAATGCCGGTAATGCCAACCAGCTGGAGGTGGCCTGCGCTCTGCAACTGGGGGAGATGAGCACTTTCCAGTCCGGGCCAATCGTCTATCAGGGTGTGATGTATGTAACCACTAACACAAATACGGTTGCACTGGACGCCACCAGCTGCCGGGTAAAATGGCGCCACGTCTGGCAGATGCAGGGCCCTCCGGGCTGGACCAATAATCGCGGCGTAGCCATTAAGGACGGCTGGGTAGTCCGCGGCACCAGCGACGGTTATCTGCTGGCACTGAATGCCGAAACCGGCGCGTTGGTATGGGCGCGGCGCGTCGCCGATTCCACGCAGGGCGAAACATTCACCATGCCGCCCCTGATCTACGAGGACCTGATTCTTATCGGCCCGGCTGGCAGCGAGAACGGCATTTCCGGGTGGATTGGCGCTTTCAAACTCGATGACGGCACGCCGGTTTGGCGCTTCAACACCGTGCCCGGTGCCAGCCAACCCTTGTCGGTTAGCTGGGGCCACCAGGCGGACATCAAAGTGGGTGGGGGTGCGGTCTGGACACCGCTGACGCTCGACCCTGATAGCGGTGAACTGCACGTGGCAGTGACCAACCCGGCGCCGGACCTGCCGGCCGACTTGCGGCCGGGGGACAATCTGTACACCAATTCCGTAGTGGCGCTCGATGTGCATAGCGGCAAGCTGCTGTGGTACCGCCAGCTGGTACCCAACGATGATCACGACTGGGATTTGACCCAGGCCGGGCCGCTGTTCGCTACCTCCATTGGCGGCAAGGAGCGTCGCCTGCTTGCCACCGCGGGCAAGGACGGCATGCTGCGCGTGCTGGATCGGGAGTCACATGAAGTCCTGTATGCTACCGCGGTAACCACGGTGAAAAATGCCGAGGCACCGGTGACCCCGGAAGGCAGCTATGCCTGTCCGGGTGTATTGGGAGGCGTCGAGTGGAATGGTCCCGCCTATAACCCTGCAACGCAAATGCTCTACGTCGGCGCAGTCGACTGGTGTACGACTTTCTGGGCGGCGCAATCGATTCGCTTTATACCCGGGCGGCTGTATCTTGGGGGATCCGTGCAAATGGACGCGGAATCGCAAGGGTGGATAACCGCAGTGGATTCGGCTACAGGCTCAGTGCGCTGGCGCTACCGCTCGGATGCACCGATGCTGGCGGGGGTCACCACAACTTCGGGGGGATTAGTGCTCAGCGGTGAGAGTAGCGGTGATTTTATCGCTCTTGATGCGGGCACCGGCGAGGTGCGCTACCGGTTCAACACGGGCGGCGGCATCGGTGGTGGTGTCGTAACCTATGCGGTCAAGGGCAAACAATATATCGCGGTGGCGTCAGGCCGGCCGGGGAACATGTTCATGAACGGCACCCTGGGTACACCGACCTTGTTCGTGTTCGCGCTGGATGATTGATTGCCGGCAGGGCTGGTGGCGGCAATGTCTCGCAACCCCCGGACCCATGACAGGCCAGTCTATGGGCCTAACCCCGGACAGCGATAAGCGCCTCGCGCCAACCAGTGCGAATCCAATGGCCAGATAGGAAAATCGTTTCATCGCCGCTCATATGCGTGTGGAACCTGCACATTCATATCAGCATATGTGGCAAGCAACACGCAGACGAAGCGGGTTTGCGCCGCCGCGACGTTCCCGCTGGCCGGGAGGCGTTCCGCACCTTGTACGGCGCTGCTCTCAGGGCGTATTGTATAGCTCAATCAACAGGGCAGTGCAGCCTGGCATGAGTCAGCCAATTACCCGGATAAACGCCATCGGCGATAACCTGTGCCGGATCAGCACCGCTGTTCTACCCGACGCGGTCCCTGGTGGATTCACCTTCAACCAGTACCTGCTGGTCGATGATGCACCTCTTCTTGTCCATACCGGACCGCGCGGGCTTTTCGGTGCCGTGACT
>JAOUDU010000041.1 GCA_029859085.1 Gammaproteobacteria bacterium
GGCGCGCAGCCGCGGGTTATCCTCGGGCAGGGCGCCCTGTTTCGCCGCCACCACCAGCTCGCGAATCAGCTTGGTGAACATCTTGCCGCGCTTCGCGTCCTGGGCGGCCTTGCGGTGCTTGATATTTGCCCATTTACTGTGACCGGCCATAACGGTCTTCCCTCTATATATAGATGGCGTTACATCACTGCTTGTCCGCCACCTCTTCCCGGGTCTGGCGCAGGCGGATGTTCAGTTCGCGCAATTGCTGCGGGCTCACGTCGCCGGGAGCGTCGGTCAGCAGGCAGTGCGCGGTCTGGGTTTTGGGGAACGCAATCACGTCGCGAATGGCCTGGGTGCCGGTCATCAACATGACCAGGCGGTCCAGGCCGAACGCCAGGCCGCCGTGGGGCGGGGCGCCATACTGGAGGGCCTTGAGCAGGAAGCCGAATTTCTCCTCCGCCTCGGCCTCGTCGATCTGGAGGATGCGGAAAACCGCCTCCTGCATGTCGCGCTGGTAGATACGGATACTGCCACCACCCAGCTCGCAGCCGTTGAGTACCATATCGTAGGCCCGCGACAGGGCGGTACCCGGGCTCGTCGCCAGCTCTTCCACGCTGCCGGAGGGAGCGGTGAACGGATGGTGCAGCGGTGTCCACTTGCCAGAGCCGTCCTGCTCGAACATCGGGAAGTCGACCACCCACAACGGCGCCCAACCCTCGCGCACCAGGCCCTGGTCCTCGGCAACCTTGATGCGCAGTGCGCCCAGTGCCTCGTTGACCACTTTGGCCCGGTCCGCGCCAAAAAATATAATGTCGCCGTTGGCCGCCTCGAGGCGCTGCATCATCTGTGCAACGATCTCCTCGGGCATAAACTTGAGGATGGGGGACTGCAAACCGGCCACGCCCGCATCGATATCGTTCACCTTGATCCAGGCGAGGCCGCGGGCACCGAATACGGATACATAGCTGGTGTAATCGTCGATTTCCTTGCGGCTGATGGTCGCGCCGCCGGGCACCTTGAGGGCAGCCACCCGCCCCTGCGGGTCGTCGGCGGGGCCGCGGAATACCTTGAACTCCACCTGCTGCATCAGGTCATCGACACTGACCAGCTCCAGCGGGATCCGCAGGTCTGGCTTGTCGGAGCCATAGCGCTCCATGGCCTCGGCGTAGGGCATATGGGGCATCTCGGGAAGCTCCACACCCAGCACAGAGCGGAACAGCTCGCGGATCATGCGCTCGGCGATGTCCATGATGCCGGCCTCGTCCATGAAGGAGGTCTCGATGTCGATCTGGGTAAACTCCGGCTGGCGGTCGGCCCGCAGGTCCTCGTCGCGAAAACACTTGGCGACCTGGTAATAGCGGTCCAGGCCAGCCACCATCAGCAACTGCTTGAACAGCTGGGGCGACTGGGGCAGCGCGAAAAACTGGCCGGGGTGGGTCCGGCTGGGCACCAGGTAATCCCGCGCGCCCTCGGGGGTCGCCCGGGTCAGGATCGGTGTTTCGATATCCAGAAAGCCCTCGCCATCGAGGAAATTGCGCACCGCGGAGGTAATCCTGGAGCGCAGCATGAGGCGCTGCTGCATTTCCGTCCGGCGCAGGTCCATGTAGCGGTACTGCAGGCGCACCTCTTCACCGACGGCGGTGTATTCATCCAGCTGAAAGGGAGGGGTGGCTGCCTGGTTGAGGATCTCCAGCTCCTTGCCCAGCACTTCAATCGCCCCGGTTGCCATGGCCGGGTTGACAGTGGCGCCGGACCGGGCCCGCACACGGCCGGTAATCCTCAGCACATATTCACTGCGCACCCGGTCAGCCCGCTGGAAATGCTCTTCGGTATCGGGGTCGAAGACCACCTGCACGATGCCCTGCCGATCGCGCATATCGAGGAAGATCACCCCGCCGTGGTCCCGGCGCCGGTCTACCCAGCCACACAGGGTGACCGTTTCATCGATGTTGGCTGTTCCCAAAGCGCCACAATAATGACTGCGCATAATCTGGTTTCCGTCTGGATTTTCTGGCCGGGCCCACGGCGGGCCAGGGATTAGGTGGAGCTTCTCGCCCTAGGCGGTGCCGGTACCGGACGGCTTGTCGCTGGCAGGGGAAGTGCTGGGGGTGCTGGAACCGGAAGATGCAGCGCCCTCCCCGCCACCAGCCAGGTTCTTTTTGTTGCCCGTCTTGAAATCAGTCTCGTACCAGCCGCCGCCTTTCAGGCGAAAAGCCGACGCGGATACCTTTTTCTGGAGCGAGGAGGCGCCACAGGCCGGGCAATCCTCGAGGGGCGCATCACTGATTTTCTGCAGTGCCTCAAGTTCCTTGCCACAGGCCTGGCATTGATACTCATATATCGGCATGAATTCGACCCACCAATGATCAAAAGTTCCAGCGAGAAATTTTAGAGGCGCGGATTTTAACCCATGAGGGCATAGAGGCCAAGCGGGGTTCACATAAACCGGAGGGGGACAGAACCCCCGCACCTTGCGGTGCCTTCAGGAGGGAAGCTGTGTTCTCCAACCCGGGCCGGGCCCGGGCGGGAGAACGGGAAGCGCTACTTCACTCAGGAAGAGGCGAATTCCTTCAGTTTCTTCAGGGGACGAATCTTGACCGCAATGCTCGCAGGCTTGGCCTTGAACACGGTCTCCTCACCGGTGAACGGGTTGATGCCCTTGCGCGCCTTGCGGGCGGGCTTGTTCACGGTGCTGATCTTGAGGATGCCCGGGATGGTGAATTCACCCGCGCCGCGCTTCTTGATGCTGCGCTCGATCAGCGTGTGAAGCTCGTCCATTACCGCGCCGATCTGCTTCTTGCTAAGAGCGGTGCTGTCAGCAATGCTGGCAACAATCTGGCTCTTGGTCAATTTTTCAGCGATCGGTGTGCCTTTCTTCGGCGCTGCCGCTTTTTTGGCTACTGCCTTTTTCTTGGCCGGTGCCTTCTTGGCGGGTGCCTTTTTCTTCGCTGCTGCTTTTTTAGTTGCCATTTTATTTTCAACCTTCCCTAATAAAGTGAACTGAAACGAGTGTTGAACCAGGACTGCCCGCCTCCCCTGACCGCCGAAAACAGTGCCGCCACAAGTTACGGATGAATGTATAAATCATGAAACGCTGCAATACAAGCGTTTTTCAGGTGCGGTAACGAAAAAAGCCTGTTATTTCAGGGGTAAGGGACCTCGATCACTCTTCTCGATATGATTTTAACGGGCGCGGATACGCTGGTATCGCGCACCCCGAAAGAGTAACCCTCCGGAGCGCTGTACCCTCGCCGGGTTCGGTCGTAAACTAGCCGGCCTGTTTCAGCTGCCCGATCCGGACTCACACATGCGTACCAGTAATTTCCTCATCGCCACCCAGAAAGAGACGCCCGCCGATGCCGAGGTGATCAGCCACCAGCTGATGCTGCGCGCCGGCCTTATCCGAAAACTGGCTTCGGGACTCTATACATGGCTGCCGTTGGGGCTGCGGGTATTGCGCAGGGTAGAGGCTATCGTGCGGGAAGAGATGGACAAATCAGGCGCCCAGGAACTGAGCATGCCGGTGATGCAACCCGCCGAGTTATGGCAGGAATCCGGCCGCTGGGAGCAGTACGGTCCCGAACTGCTGCGCATCAGGGATCGGCACGAGCGCGACTTCTGCCTGGGGCCGACCCATGAGGAGGTGATCACTGACCTGGTGCGCAACGAGATCAAGAGCTACAAGCAGCTGCCGATAAACCTCTACCAGATTCAGACCAAGGTGCGCGACGAGATCCGCCCGCGCTTTGGCATCATGCGGTCCCGGGAATTCCTGATGAAGGACGCCTACTCCTTCCATGCCAGCCAGGAGTCGCTGGAGGAGACCTACCAGGTGATGCACCAGACCTACAGCAGCATATTCACCCGGCTCGACCTCGAGTTCCGCCCCGTCATCGCCGACACCGGCAGCATAGGCGGCAGCGCGTCACACGAATTCCACGTGCTTGCGAATTCGGGCGAGGACGATATCGCCTTCAGCGACACGGGCAATTATGCCGCCAATGTCGAGATGGCCGAAGCGGTGGCACCCGGCACCCCTCGCCCCGCTCCCGCCTCGGCGCTGGCGGAAGTTGCCACCCCCGGGGTCAAATCGATCGAGGAACTTGCCAGCTTCCTGGCAGTGGATCCCGCCAGCACCGTGAAAACGCTGCTGGTGGCGGGCGAGGCGGAAGGCGAGCTCGTGGCGCTGGTGCTGCGCGGCGACCACCAGCTGAATGCGATCAAGGCCGAAAAACTGGCCGGCGTCGGCTCGCCCCTGCGCATGGCCGGCGAGGAGGAAGTGCGCCGCGCCTGCGGGGCCGGTTTCGGTTCCCTCGGTCCGGTCGGGCTGGGCATTCAACTGATTGTTGATCGCAGCGCCGCCTGCCTGGCAGATTTCTGCTGCGGTGCCAACCGGGACGGTTTCCACCTTACGGGCGCCAACTGGGAGCGGGACTGCCCGCTGGAGCGGGTGGAGGACCTGCGCAAGGTTGAAGAGGGCGACCCCAGCCCCGACGGCTCCGGCACCCTGCAGATCAAGCGCGGCATCGAGGTGGGGCATATTTTCCAGTTGGGCACCAAGTACAGCGAGGCCATGTCGGCAAAAGTGCTGGATGAGAACGGCAGGAACGTGACCATGATCATGGGCTGCTACGGCATCGGCGTCAGCCGCATCGTGGCGGCCGCCATCGAGCAGAACCACGATGACAGCGGCATTATCTGGCCAGCCAGTATGGCGCCTTTCCAGCTGGTCATCATACCCCTGAATATGCACAAGTCTCCGGAGGTGGCGCAGTGCGCGGAGGAACTGTACCTGGCCCTGGCGGATGCCGGCGTGGATGTTTTGATGGACGACCGCAACGAGCGGCCCGGGGTCAAGTTTGCCGACATGGAACTGATCGGCATCCCACACCGCATCGTGGTGGGCGATCGGGCGCTGGCCGACAACAATATCGAGTACAAGGGCCGCAGGGATGCCGACTCGCAACTGATCCCCCGTGGGGACATCCTCGAATTCCTCAGGCAGCGGCTTTAGCTCCCCGGGCCGCCGGTGCAATAAGTTCGCCCGGCGGTTTGGTTTGACAATGGTTTAGGCGGCCACCAATATGGAACCCCGGGGCACAGGGCAGCTACCGACGACTACGAATGACCGATATACAAAAAATAAGTAAATGGAATCGGGATATTTCCAAGGCTATCGCAGCCCTTGGCAACGACCAGTTTTTCCCCATCCTGGTCCAGGCCATCCAGGGCCAGGTCAGGTTTGATTACCCGCAGGTCTGGCTGTTCCACCGGGAGCTGCCGCCCAGGGTCCTGTACCACGAGATCCCCGATCACGCCTATGCCAGCCAGGTGGACCAGTACCTGGAAGGCCCCTACAGCGAGGACCCCTTCTATCGCACCTCGATGGAACACCCCCGCTCAAAGCTTTACCGCATGTCTCGGATCACCCTGGGCAAACTCCAGCAGTCGGACTACTACCGCGGCTATTACGGCGACACCGGCACGGTGGACGAGGCCGCCTACATCGCCAAGCTGCGCGGCGGCAGCGTCATCAACCTGGACATGATGCGCCTGCCCCAGCACGGCGAGTTCACCGATGAGGAGTACGAAACCCTCTACCTGCTGGCGGAGCCGGTATCGGAACTGCTCAAGTGCCACTCCGAGCACGACAATTTCGCGGTGACCCACCTGATCCAGCCCGGTATCGACCACCAGATCGACCTGGCCTTCCGCAAGTTCGGCGAATCAATCCTGTCACCGCGGGAAAAGGGGGTACTGGAACTCATGTTGCGGGGCTATGGCACGGACGTATCCGCCCAGCGCCTGGGAATTGCAGTGGAGACCGTGCGGCGCCACCGCAAGAGCATCTATCGCAAGCTGGATGTGAGCTCCCAGACCGACCTGTTCTCGCTCTTCATCAACTCGCTATCCTGTCTCGGCCAGGCCGCCGGCGGCGACCCGCTCAGCGTCTACATGTCGCCCCGCTAGGCTCCCGGGACAGGGGCCGGGGGGTTAGCCGGAAATGCCGCT
This sequence comes from Gammaproteobacteria bacterium, assembly GCA_029859085.1. GTDB lineage: Bacteria > Pseudomonadota > Gammaproteobacteria > Pseudomonadales > Halieaceae > JARRPM01. The sequence goes on from JAOUDU010000041.1 coordinate 5,995, forward strand.
ACAACCCTCCTGAAAGCTGCCCAAACTAGGGCATTGAGTCACACTGGCTAAGTATGGATAGTGCGCACTTACCGATAGACAAGCGGTGACATAATGTCGCTAGAAGCCGATTGGTTCTTGCGAGCTCATCCGGAGATCACCACAATCGAGGTTCTCCTCCCCGATTGCAATGGCATCATGCGCGGCAAATGGCTGCCGCGCCACAAGCTCGGCAGTATTTTCGAGGGCGAACTCAAGCTGCCCAAGACCGCATTGAGCCTGGATATCTGGGGCAGGGACGTACAGGAGCTGGTATTCGCCTCGGGCGATGCCGATGGAATCTGCCGCCCGGTGGAAGGTTCCCTCCTGCCCACGCCGTGGTCGCCCCAGGGCCATCACGGGCAGGTCATGCTGTCGATGTTCAACGACGACGGCTCGCCCTATATGGGCGACCCCCGCCACGTTCTCAAGCAGGTACTGAGCCTGTACCAGGAGGCAGGCTGGCGGCCCGTGGTGGCCGCGGAGCTGGAGTTCAGCCTGGTGCGCTGGGACGAGTCACAGCCCGGACATACCTGCCCCTCCCTTCCCGGCAATACCCCGGTGGGCGGCAACACCTATGGCCTTGATGTGCTGAACCACCACCAGGCCATGCTGGAGGATCTGCGCCTGGCCTGCGAACTGCAGGACCTGCCGTTTGACGGGGTGGTGAAGGAGTCGGCGCCCTCCCAGTACGAAATCAATATGCACCACGTGGACAACCCGGTGCTGGCCGCCAAGCAGATAATCATGATGAAGCGCCTGATCAAGGGCGTTGCCGGCAAGCACGGGCTGATCGCCAGCTTCATGCCCAAGCCCTTCGAGGATGAGTCCGGCAACGGCATGCATGTGCACTGCAGCGTGCTGGACGAGAAAGGGGTCAATATTTTCGACGATGGCACCGAGCTCGGCACGCCGCTGCTGCACAACGCCATCGGCGGCTGCCTGCAGCACATGGCGGAGTCCGTCGCCATATTCGCCCCCAGCTTCAACGCCTACCGCCGCTTCCAGCCCGGCTGCCACGCCCCCACCTTCCCCAGTTGGGGCTATGAAAACCGCACCGTGGCGGTGCGTGTGCCGGCGGGCAGCAACAGCGCGCGACGCCTCGAGCACCGGGTGGCCGGCGCCGACGCCAACCCCTACCTGCTGTTTGCGGTACTGCTGTCAGCCATGCGCGAGGGCATCCTGGCCAACCTGTCACCGGGCAAGCCCGTTACCGGCGACGGCTACGCCAAGGAGAAGAAAACCCTGCCGGTCTATATGCCGGATGCGGTCAGGATGTTCAAGGAGTCCGACTTCATTCGCAAGGCGATGGGCGCCGAGTTCCAGCGCATCTTCACCCTGACCAAGGAGCAGGAGATCGCCGAATTTCGCCGCCGTATCACCCAGCTGGAGTACCGCTCCTACCTGGAACAGCTCTAGCTGCGGGCGGTCGCCGCTCTACAGCGGCGGCACCGGGTTTATCGGCAGGCTGGCCACCGCGGACGCAGCCCCCGGATCCGGCGCCATAGGCTGGTGCTGCCGGGCCAGTCGCCTCACCAGGGCGAACGCGGCCAGGATTGCCAGCACGCCGAACAGCATCGAACCCACCGCCTCCCCGGCCATCACGCCGCGCGGGCCGAACCAGCGGGCGCCCAGGTATACCGCGGGGATGGTGCCCAGCAGTGCCCTGCCGAAGTTGAACCCCGTGGCCCAGTGCGCGTGGTGCAGGTTGTTGAAACTGGCATTGGATATAAAAAGAAGGCCATTGAAGACGAAAGCTCCCGCCAGGAACTCGCAATAGAACAGAATCAGCTGCCGGGCCGGGCCACTGGCGGAAAAGCCCCGCGCGATGAGGTCGGCACCCAGCCATAACAGCAGCCAGACCAGCGCCACATACACAACATTGAACATCACTGCGTTGACAAGGGTCGAACGGACCCGGTCGTAGCGCCCCGCGCCGGCGTTCTGCCCCACGATCGGACCAATCGCGCCCGACAAAGCAAAAACCGCGGCCATGGCCAGTGGAGTAATGCGCCCCATGATGGCAGCCCCCGCCACCGCACTGTCACCGAAGGGAGCCATGGTCATCAACACGAAGCTGCCGCCGATAGGGGTGGCCACGTTGGTCAGGACCGCGGGGCCCGCTATCGTGAGGATGGGCCTCAGGTCGGCCTGGAATTCCGCCCGGGTGATGCGACAGGGCAACCTGTGCACCACCGCGAGGGCGTGCCACGCAACCGCCAGCACCACCAGGCGGGCGAACACCGAGGCCACGGCGGCGCCCTCCAGGCCCCAGCCGAAGACGAAGATGAAGAGCGGGTCCAGCGCGGCGTTGACCAGGGAACCCAGCACGGTCGCCCACATGGAGCGGCGGGCGTCACCCAGTGCGCGCACCGCGGTAGCCGCGCTCATACCCAGCACCAGTATCGGCATGGCGGGCAGCATGATGCCGGCATAGCTCACTGCGTACTCCAGGGTCTGGCCCCTTGCCCCCAGGAAACCCAGCAGGGCGGGCAGGTGCAGCCACCCCGCCGCGCTGATCAGGGCCGCGACCAGGAAGTTGAATGCCAGCGCACTGCTGCAATAGCGCCCGGCGAGGTCCCGCCGGTGGCGGCCCTCCGACCTCGCGACAAGTGCGCCGAGGGCGATCTGCAGGCCGATACTGACCGACACCAGGAAGAACAGCAGGGTACCGGCAAAGCCCACGGCGGCGGCCAGTTCCTGCTCTCCGAGCAGGGTGAGGAAATACATATCCACCATGTCCACGGCAAACATGGCCACCAGCCCCACCGCGCTCGCGCTGGTCATAATCACCACGTGGCGCAAGGTGGAACCGCGCAGGAAAACCGCCCTGTCTGGCAGACCTGTGCTCAAGAACGCCGCACCGGGACAGGGCTGGGCCGCTGCCGCCGCAGAAGCGACCGCCGTGTGTTTACCTGTAGCCTTGCCAGGGGCATCAACTGTCCTGCACGAGTCGACCACAATAGAGGAACGTGGATGATACTGTACCGGAGGACCCTTGTGGGCGCCCGCTGCGGCCGGCCCATGGAACTCGCCACCGTATTCGCCATCCAACAGCTATGGAAAGACATTTCAGGCGCCAGCAGATAAGATGGCCCTCCAGATTTTATTTGCCGAGGACCGGTAACGCTGATGACCAATATCGACCCCAAACCACCACTGCTCCGGATCAATGTCGCCATATTCGTCGGCCTGCCCCTGGCAGCGCTGCTGCTGGTGCCCGCCTGGGGCATCTACCGCGGCTTTGATACCGCCCAATGGCTGTGGGCACTGGCGTTCCTGTACCTCAATGGCATGTCTATCACCGGCGGCTACCACCGGCTGTGGGCGCACAAGGCCTATGAAGCCAGCCCGGCACTGAAATGGCTGTTTGCGTTCTGGGGTGCTGGCGCCCTGCAAAACAGCATCCTGGTATGGGCCTCCGACCACCGCCGCCATCACCGCCACGTGGACGACAATGAACTAGACCCCTATTCCGCCGGCCGCGGACTCTGGTTCAGCCATATGGGCTGGATGCTGCGGGAGTATCGCTGTAATGAACCGGATTTCAGTAACGCCAGGGACCTGGAGCGGGACCCGATCGTCGTCTGGCAGCACCGGCATTATGTCCCCCTGACCGTGTTCATGAACCTGGGACTGCCCCTGCTGCTGGGCGTATGGCTCGGCGATATCATCGGCACCGTCCTGCTGGTGGGCCTGTTGCGCCTGGTGGTGAACCACCACGTGACCTTCTTTATCAACTCCCTGGCGCATTTCTGGGGCTCGCGCCCGTACACCGAGTCAAACAGCGCCCGGGACAACGGTTTCCTCGCCTTTCTCACCTACGGCGAGGGCTACCACAACTTTCACCACATATTCCAGGCCGACTACCGCAACGGCATCCGCTGGTGGCAGTGGGATCCAACCAAGTGGATGATCAGCGCATGCGCAAGGCTGGGGCTGGCGAGCAACCTGAACCGGGTGCCGGACTTCAGGATCCAGCGCGCCCTGCTGGACACCGAGTTCGACCGAGCCAGGGCAAAACTGGCAAAAGCCCAGGACAGCGAGTCCTTGCGCCAGATGCTCGAACGCGAATACCAGGAGTTCACCGAGTCCATCAACCAGTGGACCGCCCTCCAGGCACTGCGCTATGAGCGCAGGAAAGAGCAGCTTGGGGGCGTACTCGGGGAGAAAAAACTCCACCTGCAGCAGAAGTGGGAACACGCCGCCCTGCGCACCCGGCTGAAGGAGCTGGAATACTCCCTCAAAATGCAGCGCAAGCGCCTGGGCCTGCTGATGCAACAACTCCAGCTGCAGGCCCAGCCCGCCTGACAAACGGGCTTCGCCGCCGAATCCGGGCACCCCTGCCCGGGTGATCCCGCTGCAGGCTCTTGGCGTATACCCCGGGTGTGCTACTTTTACTGCGACGCCCGGCCACTTGAGCAGGCCTTCCCGACAGGCTTTTCATACATCCCTTTCAGACAGGAACCCCAACATGGCAAAAACCGTCTACGATTTCAGCTGCGCAACGCCCGGCGGCAAGAAAAAATCCCTGGCCGACTACAAGGGCAAGGTACTGCTGGTGGTCAACACCGCCTCGAAGTGCGGCTTCACTCCCCAGTTTGCCGGCCTCGAGGAGCTGTACGAAAAGTACAAGGACCAGGGCCTGGTGATACTGGGTTTCCCCTGCAACCAGTTCGGCAAGCAGGATCCGGGCAGCAATGACGAGATCATGGAGTTCTGCCAGCTCAATTACGGGGTGAGCTTCCCGATGTTCGGCAAGATCGAGGTCAACGGCAGCGGCGCCGACCCCCTCTACAAGTACCTGAAGAAAGAGGCCCCGGGAGCCCTTGGCACCGAGGGCATCAAGTGGAATTTCACCAAGTTCCTGATCGACACTGACGGCAAGGTGGTCAAGCGCTACGCCCCGACCGACAAGCCCCAGGCGATTGAGAAGGACGTCAAGAAGCTGTTGGCTTAAAAAGA
>JAOUDU010000590.1 GCA_029859085.1 Gammaproteobacteria bacterium
TTCAGCTCCCTCGCCAGGCGAGTCAACAGTCCGCTGCCCTCCCCCTGCACGACACCGCCGCCGGCGTAGATCACCGGCCGCTTGGCGGAAAGCAGCAACTTGGCCGCCTTCTTGATCTGGCCGGTATGGCCGCGCTGGGCCGGCGCGTAGGAGCGCATCTTTACCGACCGCGGGTAGCGGTACTCGAACTTCTCGTCGGGGCGCGTAATGTCCTTGGGGATGTCGATGACGACCGGACCCGGACGGCCGGTAGCGGCGATATAAAACGCCTTCTTGATCATCACCGGGATATCCTCCGCGCGCTTGACCATGAAGCTGTGCTTCACGATGGGGCGGGAGATGCCGATCATATCCGTTTCCTGGAACGCGTCCTCCCCGATCAGGTGGCTCTGCACCTGGCCGGAAAAAACCACCATGGGTATTGAATCCATGTAGGCGGTGGCGATGCCGGTGATGGCGTTGGTGGCACCGGGGCCGGAGGTGACCAGCACCACGCCGGGCTTGCCGGTCGCCCTGGCGTAGCCGTCCGCGGCGTGGGTTGCAGCCTGTTCATGCCGGACCAGCACATGGGGTACCTTGCAGTCCTTGAACAGGGCATCGTAAATATGCAGAACCGCGCCACCGGGATAGCCAAAAATGTACTCGACACCTTCGTCTTCCAGAGCGCGGGCGATCATCTCGCCACCGGATAACAACTCCACAATCCATCTCCAATAATAAAACGCCGGGCGCGTGACCCTCGCCGGAACATACAGATATGGACGTTGCTGGAGGAAGAACCCGAACAGGTCTTCACTTGGCGACGCCACCCCTTTCAAGCTCGACACACGGCCCGGGAAACACACCCCCCGGCGACTCTCCTTTGGGGGATATACGATCACGAACACCCGTGTATCGGTCGCCCTGCGGGATAGCGCAGTGTCTGGCCCTCAACCTGGCCCGTGGGGCTCAAGCTGGTTACGGGACTTACAAACAGCTGCACCCGAATAATCGGATCGGGGCAGTAGGCCAGAGATCGAGGGTACTCGACATTAGCCGTTGCCATCTGCAAGACAGGCCTATTGTTCGCATGAATACCCCCAAAGTCAACCGCCGCCAGGAGCCAATATGACCGGAAAGCGAATTGCCTCCTGCTGCCCGCTGGGTTACTTTAAGGTCCAGTGCGTAGTAACGCAGGGGGATTTGATGTGAAAGGCGCAATACAGGCTGGCCTGGTCGCGGCGACACTGGCAGCCCTGGCTTTCGGGAGCCTTTATGCCGATGCCGGCAACACCTACTATCGATGGCTGGATGCCAGGGGCAACCCGGTCAACAGTGACCGGCCACCTCCCGCGGGAACGCCCTACGACGTGATTTCCACCGGTTCCAACCTGATGCGCCAGGTGGGCCCCGACGAGGGCGCGGTGCCGGCGACCACTGAACCTACCGTAGGCAACGAGTTTGACCAGGTCAAAACCAAGCCGCAGCCGGTCAAGAAGAATCCGGAGCAGTGCAAGCGAGCCCGGGAAAACCTCGAGACGCTCAATAGCAAGGTGCTGATCCAGATTCGGGACGACCAGGGTGAACTGCACCCGCTGAGCCAGGAGGAAAAGGAAGTCCAGCGCAAGCAGGCCGAGGCCACCATAGCGATCCACTGCGACTAGCGGCCTATGGTCGGGTTCATTCGACCATTGTGCTGCCTGGCCGGAACGAGAAAGGCCCCTTTAACGGGGCCTTTCTGCGTTTTGGGTGACGGCTAACTGAAGCTCGCCTCATCGCCCTCGAAGTCGACCGTGATGGTCTGGCCGGGCTCGAATTCCCCCGCCAGGATACGCTGGGCCAGGGGGTTTTCCAGCTGCTGCTGGATGGCCCGTTTCAGGGGTCGGGCACCGTACACAGGGTCGTAGCCCAGGGCCACCAGGTGGTCCATGAAAGCCGGGGTCAGCTCCAGCCCCAGCTCGCGTTCCGCCAGCCGCTGCTTCAGCGATTGCAACTGGATTTCAGCGATACCGCGGATCTGGTCCCTGGCCAGCGGATGGAATACCACCGACTCATCTATCCGGTTGATAAACTCCGGGCGGAAGTGGCTGCCAACCACGTTCATCACCGCCGCTTTCATCGCCTCGTAGTTTTCCTCTCCCGCCATTTCCTGGATCAGGTCGGATCCGAGGTTTGAGGTCATCACCACCACGGTATTGCGAAAATCCACGGTGCGACCCTGGCCATCCGTCAGGCGGCCGTCCTCCAGCACCTGCAACAGGATATTGAACACGTCGGGGTGGGCTTTTTCCACCTCGTCCAGCAGCAACAGCGAATAGGGCCTGCGGCGGACAGCCTCGGTCAGGTAACCGCCCTCCTCATAGCCGACATAGCCCGGGGGTGCGCCGATCATCCGCGCCACGGAATGTTTCTCCATGAACTCGGACATGTCGATGCGCACCATCGCGTCATCGCTGTCAAACAGGAAATCCGCCAGCGCCTTGCACAGCTCGGTCTTGCCCACCCCGGTGGGGCCGAGGAACAGGAAGGAACCGTTGGGGCGCTTGGGATCGGACAGCCCCGCCCGGGAGCGACGCACCGCATTGGAAACCGCGATGACGGCCTCATCCTGGCCCACCACGCGGGCGTGCAGGGCCGACTCCATCCGCAGCAGTTTCTCCCGGTCGCCCTCCATCATCTTGGACACAGGTATCCCGGTCCAGCGGGAGACCACC
>JAOUDU010000591.1 GCA_029859085.1 Gammaproteobacteria bacterium
GTTCAATGTTTACATCGGCTATATCTTGCAATTTTTCATAAGGCGAGGTTAGTTCTTCTTCAGACCCAATTGACAACGCTACATGGTGCAAGTCAACATTATCGCGACGATCAAATGCATTCGACTGGCTAGAAACTTGCCACAGAGTAAACATTTTTTCGTTAGCAACAAATATTTCCTGGGACTCTTCTATTCGGCGAACTACACGCCAGCCAGGGACTTCACAAAAAACCAGCAGGACTTTTCTAAATTGGAAATAGACAGGCCAAGGTGAAGTATTCCTTTCATCAATTACCCCTTTTTCTGCGATCGGTGACGAGTTCTCCGGCAATGCCCCAATTATCTGTTTCAACCTCATCAATGACCACCAAGGTTGTTGCTGGATTTTTATTTAGCACGCGTTGAAGCAGCTCAGTAGCACCAGCAACAAGTTCAGCCTTTTGCTCTTTCGTCACGCCTTCTTTCGTAATCTTGATATTTACGTATGGCACGTATTAGTTCCTCCTGGTAAATCTCACGCCTGGGTCAAGCGGCATTTGAGGCGACGCCTGCTTTTGCGGAAGCAAAAGCGGCTGGCGGGTCAAACGTCCGCTGCAACGATTTGTCGGGCTTCAACTGCACTACACTCAATCGCCAGATTCCTGGGATGCAACCGGTATCAGGATTTCATTGCGACGCAGGAACCAAGGCATGAACGGTGGGTTATACCGTGCCCAAATCGGTTCGCCTGACGGAGTCAAGCGATTATTCGCTATCCAGTCCTGCAATTTTGCCAGGTTGCGACGGTAACTCTTTTCGCTCCAAAAACCCGAATAACGTACCGCAGCAATCAGACGTGCCGGAACCTCGCGAATAGACACGTTTGGATCCTTTGGCTCAGGAGTCGTTTCCAGCGTGAATGACGCTGGCATCATGAAGCTGACAACCCATTTTCCATCCTGCTTCTGCTGGCCTACAGGCGACGTCATCTCAATCTTCTGACTCGATGGCTCTTGCCCAACAGGCGATGTCATCGCCACTTTCTGTTGCTGTTTGTTGTTGCCAGAAATGTACTTGAACAGGCGGCCGAATGCTTCGTTGCCCGCATCTTCAAACTCTCCATCTACCGTGGTCTCAGCGAGTATATGGGACTCGTACTCCCGAAGTTCGAACCCGTCTTCTGCACGAAGTACGTTGTATTTCGCTTCCTCAACGGCCATAGCATTTACCGCCAATAGCAACGTGGCAATTGTGACCCATCTCACCCGGGCTATCCGCAAAATTCCTGAGATTACCTTTTTAGACCCAGCCATTCTGGACCGAAACCGAAGCTCACCGCCTTTCCCGGCACAGCAGCCAGATATGAAGGCATCACATTTCACGGCCAACAGTCCATTAATCGGGCCTTCGCCCGATAATAATTAATATCGGGAAGCACTGATGAAATATTCGCGTGACGCGCTTGCCGTGGCACCTGAAGACGCCTGGCCTCACGATGCAATTTCGCTGATTGTCGTCATATTACGCCAACAACTTCCCACAGGTTCGATTCCGCCGCGATAATCAGGCTATTCCTTTCGCGCTGGCCGCGCAACGTTTCCGCAGGTCTCCCGCCGCAATCGTGAATTCATCTCCCTTCCTGGCGCCCTTGAGGAGCATATGCTCGTATGGCGTACGCAGCCCGCTCAGCGATTTCTGAACGGATTTGACAGAACCCGGTATACTGTATATTTATACAGTATATGTCAAACTACGCCGAACTCCACTGCCTCAGCTGCTTCAGTTTCCTGCGCGGCGCCTCCCACCCCCACGAGCTGGTGGCCCGCGGAGCCGCACTGGGCTATACCGCCCTGGCCATCACCGATGAGTGCTCGCTGGCCGGGATAGTCAAGGCCCACGTGGCGGCGAAGGAACACGGCATCAAACTGCTCGTGGGCAGCGAGTTCAACCTGGTGGAGGGTATCCGGCTGGTGGCGCTGGCGCCCTCCCGGGCGGCCTACAGCGAACTGTCCGGGCTGATCAGCATGGCCCGGCGGCGCAGTCCCAAGGGTGAATACAAGGCAAGCCTGCGGGACGTGATCTTCCACCTCAAGCGCTGCCTGCTGATCTGGCTGCCACAGGATGACGATGAGGCCAGCCGGGCCTGGGGATTACAGCTGGGCCGGCTGTGCCGGGACCGGGTGTGGCTGGGGGTTGCGCACCTGCTGGGCAACGACGAGGTGCGGCGCTACCACGCCCTGTACCGGCTGGCCAGCGAACTGCGCATTCCGATGGTGGCCTGCGGCAATGTGCAGATGCACCGCGCCAGTCGCAAGCCCCTGCACGACGTGTTTACCGCCCTGCGCCACAACACCAGTATCGACCAGCTGGGGCGCAAACGCCTGGCCAACAGCCAGCAGCATTTGCGCTCACCGGCAAGATTACAACACCTCTATCCCCCCGCCCTGCTGGAACAGACACTGCATATCGCCGGGCTGTGCAATTTCAGCCTGGACGAGCTGCGCTACGAGTACCCCGAGGAGGTGGTGCCGGAGGGCTGTACCGCCAGGGGCTACCTGCGCGAGCTGGTGGTACGCGGCAGCGCTGTGCGCTGGCCCCGGGGCGTGCCCCCGGAGATCCAGCAGCGGATCGACCACGAGCTGGCGCTGATCGAAGAGCTGGACTACGAGTACTACTTCCTCACCGTATACGACATCGTGC
>JAOUDU010000592.1 GCA_029859085.1 Gammaproteobacteria bacterium
GTCGAGGCGGTCAACGGTTATGACCGCCTGCTGCGCGTGCTGTCCGTGCGGCATGAACATGTGGTGCAGGAACACCCGAAACTGTTGCAGGCGATTTACAGCGTCCGCAAGCTGTCACTGTTCCTGGTGCGGCTCCCCATGGCATTGCTGGGAATCTTCCTCAACGGCCTGCCGTTCTACCTGACCCGGGCCCTCAGCCAACTGAAAATCCGCACCGACAGGCAGTCCACCGCCAAATTGTTCGGCGGGCTGATCCTGTACCCCCTGTGCTGGACCCTGCAGGCCCAGCTGCTGGGCGGCGAGGCGGTGTCCCCGCTGGCCTGGTGGCTGCTGGCGCCCCTGAGCGGTATTGCGTCCCTGCTGTTTCGCGAGCGCCATGCCCAGTTGCTGGAGGAACTCAGGACCTACCTCAAGCTCAACACGCATGCGGATATGAGGCAGGAACTGGCGCAGCGGCTGGAGACGGTCCGCATTGAAGTCTCGGAACTGCTCGCCTTCGACGCCCAGCAACGCGCGTAACCCGCAGCGGCGCAGCCATCAAGGGGCGCCGATGGGCCCGCCGCCGATGGTGGCGCTGGTGAGGGTCATTTCCACCGGGTCGCCGTCTTCTATGTGGAGCGTCCTCACCATCAGGTAATCCCATGCGGGTGCGAACCAGAAATCGGATTTGCGCCTGGCAGTGTCGTGCAGGCGCTCGTAATGCAGCGTGTCCACGGCTCCCAGTGCCGTCTGCAGGGTTTCATTCCCGATCAGCACCAGGTGGGAGGCCTTGATGCGTTTGCCGTCTGCCACCCGCAGGGTGATGTCGCGGGCCGCGGCGGGGTTCTCCAGCAGCGCCAGGCGCAGTTGTTCCAGCTGGCTCATGCGATCCAGGGTGTTGTCGGCGTAGGCCAGGTCGTACCACTGGCCCTTGTACAGGCTTTTGATGATGTCCTGCTGCGGAGCGAAGTGCAGCTCCTGGCGGCGGCTCACCAGCCCGGTGCCCTGGTAGACATAGGATATGGACTGGATCTTGTCTTGGCTGACCTTGAATACACTGATCTCCTGGAAGCCGACGACCATGATCTTGCCGCCGTTGGTCAGGACGAAGCGGCCATCATCCTCCAGGGCGAGTTTGCGGGTGATATTGAGGTCGAAGCCCCTGGCGGTGGTCCTGTACTGCGCGGTGTAGGGTCGCAGCAGGTCGGCAGGGTCGGCAGCCGCGAGGGCGGGCGCCAGGCCTGCCAGCACGGCGACCAGCAGCGCCGGGATACACTCAGCCAGGCTCTGTAGGAGCCCCGCTGCTCGCCCCGGGGGAATAATCAATGCCGGTTGCCGGTATCGGCTCACCATCCAGGCAGGCTCCATGATCAGTCAGTTGCAGTCGCCCGGAGATAAGCCATTGCGCCGCCAGCGGGTAGATGAGGTGCTCTTGCACAATCACCCGGTCAGCCAGCGTCTGCGCCGTATCCCCCGGCAGGATTGGCACCCTGGCCTGAATGATAGGCGGTCCGCCATCCAGTTCCAATGTGACAAAATGCACGGTAACGCCGGCCTCAGTGTCACCCGCGTCCAGTGCCCGCTGGTGGGTATGCAGGCCGGGATACTTCGGCAGCAGGGAGGGATGCACGTTCAGCAGGCGGCCGCTGAAGGGCTCGATAAAAACCGGTGTCAGGATGCGCATGAATCCCGCGAGGATTACCAGGTCCACGTCCCGCTGCCCGACTTCCGCGGCCAGGGCGGCGTCAAAGGCCTCGCGGCTGGGATAATCCCGGTGATCGATACTGCGCGTTGGAATGCCCGCCCGGCGCGCCAGCCGCAGGCCGCCGGCGTCGGGGTTGTTGCTTATCACCACCGCGATGTCGGCCGCGAGCGCACCGCCGGCGCTGGCATCGATAAACGCCTGCAGGTTGCTGCCGCGACCGGAGATCAGGATGGCCAGCCTGCCCCTGTTTCCGGTTTTCACGGCAGCAGCTCAACCCCGGTATCACCCTCGCCGATAGAACCGATCTGCCAGCTGTGGTGTCCCGCCGCGGCCAGTTGTGCCAGTGCGGCATCCCGCTGCTCCTGCGCTACGCAGATCACCATGCCCACGCCACAGTTGAACGTACGGTACATCTCCCGGGTGTCGACATTGCCCTGGGCCTGCAGCCAGCTGAAAACCGGCGGCCAGGCCCAGCTGCCGGTGTCGATCAGTGCGCGGCAGCCGGCGGGCAGGACCCGCGGCAGGTTTTCCAGCAGGCCACCGCCGGTAATATGGGAAAGGGCCTTGACCTGAACCTGCCCGAAGAGCTCGAGCAGGGCCTTGACATAAATGGTGGTCGGGGCCAGCAGGGCCTGGCCGAGGCTGGTATCGCCCAGCGGCTGCTGCAGGTCGGCGCCGCTGCGCTCCAGGATCTTGCGAATAAGGGAATAGCCGTTGGAGTGGGGACCGCTACTGGCCAGGCCCAGCAGCACATCGCCCGGCCGGACCGCGCTGCCGTCGATGATTTTGGACTTCTCGACGACCCCGACGCAGAAACCGGCCAGGTCGTAGTCCTCGCCCTCGTACATCCCCGGCATCTCGGCGGTCTCGCCCCCCACCAGTGCGCAGCCGGCCAGCTCGCAGCCCGCCCCGATTCCGGTCACCACCGCCGCTGCCGTGTCTACGTTCAGGGCGCCGGTGGCGTAGTAGTCGAGGAAGAACAGCGGTTCGGCC